>QJPH01000370.1 GCA_003242955.1 Candidatus Methylumidiphilus alinenensis | reverse complement strand
GAAATGTGGAAAATCATTCAACACCAGCAGAAGGAAATTGAAGAACTCAAAGCCAAGGTTTACGAAAACGCAGCGTTGAAACAGGAGGTCAAATCCGCACAAGATGTGCCACAAGGGGATGCTAAATCGCAGACGCAAGCTGTCGCAACCCCAGTCAATGCGGCGGATGCAAATGCCAGCGCCAAACAGCAAACGGTTCCTGCCACCAAAGCAGCCAAATCCGAGGCCGAGCGCAAGACCGACATTCTCGCGTCCGAAGTGGAGAAACTTAAATCCAAGTTAATCATTCCCGACAAGCGTGAATACAAAAGCGAATATGGCCTAGGCCCCGCCGCTTCGCAGGTTTACCGGGTCAACCGTGGACTTTCCATCGGCGGTTACGGCGAGGCATTCTATACCGATTACACGGCTAACAAAGGCGATCTCAAGAATACGGTCGATTTGACGCGAGCAGTGCTTTATGTGGGCTATAAATTCAACGATTGGATCGTATTGAATAACGAGTTCGAATGGGAGCATGCCAGCAGCGGCACGGGGACTGAGGCAAAAGGCGAAGTCTCCGCTGAATTTTCCACATTGGATTTTTTCCTGCATAAAAACGCCAATATCCGCGCCGGTTTGATGCTGATGCCAGTCGGGTTCATCAATGAAATCCACGAACCTGTGACCTTCCATGGCAACCGCCGCCCCGATGTAGAAACGATCATCATTCCATCGACTTGGGCAGAATTGGGATTTGGACTTTTTGGTGAAGTGATACCCGATTTGCAATATCGCATGTATGCTGTGAATGGCATGAACGCCAAGGGCTATTCGAGCGCAGGCATTGCCGAGGGCAAGCAAGAGGGGAGCCATGCCCTCGCCGAAGATCTTGCGTTTGTGGGACGAGTGGATTTCCGTCCTAAATATGCACCGGGATTGACGCTTGGCACTTCGTCCTATGTGGGCGATGCCGGTCAAGGGCAATGGTACATGGGCAAGAAGGCAAATGTGCTGACTCAGATCTATGAAGGCCATGTCCAGTGGCATTGGCGCGGACTGGAAATGCGCGCATTAGGGGCATTGGGTTATATAGGCAATGCCGGCCTAGTCAGCGCCCAAAATCTTGCCATCAACCCGACCGCAAAAGATGCTGTCGTCGGCAGCCGCAATTATGGCTGGTACACGGAAGCGGCTTACGATGTCATGCCTTGGTTGTTGCAGGATAGTACTCAGTATCTTGCGCCATTCTTCCGTTACGAGCGTTACAATACGCTGGCCGCTGTCCCAGAAGGGTTTGTCGGCGACAAGACTTGGGACCGTTGGATTTACCAAGCCGGACTGACTTACAAACCCATCCCTAACATTTCAATCAAGGCGGACTATCGCAATATCCATTCGGCCGGGGGCGGCCTTCCGCATGAGTTTAATTTGGGTTTGGGTTTTATTTACTGACAGGTATTCAATGCGCAATAAAATTTTTCTATTGATTCTAGCTTTGACAATGCTGGTCCCTTCGGCTAACTCGACTGTCTTTTATAGCAAAGAGGAAGCTTTTGAATTGGCTTTTGGCGCAGGCGCGGAAGTCGAACCGCTAGCGGTCTTCCTGACCGATGAGCAGGCCGAATTGATAGAGAAAACTGCCCAGGCCAAGCTTGACTCAAAACTGTTCACCTTCTATGTAGGCAAGCGCGGTGGACAGACCTTGGGCTATGCGGCCATCGAATCCCATAATGTTCGCACCCAACCGGAAACGGAATTGATCTTACTCTCGCCGACCGGCGAATTGGTTCGTGTGGAGATGCTGGCTTTCCATGAGCCGCCGGAATACCAGCCGCCGGCGCGTTGGTTTGAGAGGCTATACAAACGTCCATTGAAAGACTTGCGGTTAAACCAAGGCGTGGATGGCATTGCCGGGGCCACGTTGAGTTCGCGCGCATCCTTGGACGGCATACGCAAAGTGATGGCTATTTATCAGATTGCACTGAAAGAGGGGAAATACTGATGAGATTTTTTGTCACTGGCGAACAGAAACGGCAATCCTTGCTAAATGCCATTGTGTTGATGTTCTTGGGCTATATTGCCCTGCTGTGGGTTAGCAACGGCATGATGTTTTTCCACAAGATGGGTTTGAACCCTAATTCCGTGGTTGAATATTACCTAGGCTCCGAGGAAAAGTTCACCCAACCGAAGAGTTACCAAAGTCTGTTGGAGGTCACCCACTTCCATCTATTCGCAATGGGCATGTTGGCAGTGACACTGACCCACCTGCTATTGTTCACTCAGTTGACCGTCACCTTAAAGGTTTGGTTGACCGGTTTGACTTTTGCCTCCGCTGTAGCGGATGAAATTGCCGGTTGGCTGGTCCGTTTTGTCCACCCCGCGTTTGCGTGGTTCAAAGTGGCTGCTTTTCTAACCTTGGAGTTCAGTTTGGCAGCCATGTTAATTCTGGTCAGCGCATCGTTGGTCTGGCAACGATTGGAGCAACGCAGCCGGGGCAAAGCGACCGACATTCCACTGGCAGCCGGGGATATCCGCCCCGACTAAGGTGATATCCAATAAAGAACATCCCATCCAAAGGCCAAGCTACTTGGGGCTTGTCGAAGGGGATTGCAAGTTTCATTTACAGTGGGCCTTGTAGATTCTGCTTTGGTCTTAACGTTGCGTCGTTGCGTGAGACAAAAAATCTTTGTCCTTTGAATGAACATGCCGTACTGCGAGAAAGGTAAAAGAAGGTTTCACGCAACGGCGCAACGACGCAACGTAAAAGCGCAAGTGGTGGGTGATACGGCATGTCTAGGTTGACTGTTACGAGCCTGACCGGTTTTTTCCATTCGCCATCGCTCCCTTGACGACAAGGGCGCATAGCACACCCTATTATCGGGCGCTTCCTGTCATTGTAACTCTACAGTCCTGTTATCTGTGTTCTATATGTGAGATGGTTATGGATCAAAAATCAGTATCTTGGGTGTCTTTTCTTACGCTGGTCGTAAGTTTTATTTTGATAGTTCTTGAGCAGATTATCAAGTAACACTTTGATGTTGAAAACGCTGTAGCTATGGCCCACTGAAAAGCTGGTCAATGCCGGTGATTTCCTTTGTAGCAACGTCTGCAATTTCAGAATCTGTTATTCTCGCAACGCTATCGCTAGCCAAATCGAATTGCCAAGCACGGGCAAAATTGACCGCTAACAAGGCAAAGGCGATATCGCGGTCCTGTGCATTATTTATTTTCTGCGCACTCTCAAGGGCTTTGACTGCCCAATCCTCAGCCTCCCTAGTTAGTCCGGCATGTGCCAAATAGCGGGACATTTCCCCACGCACGACTGCTTGTGATGGCAGGCTAGTAATTTGGGCTTGGGATTCATTGGCTTTTTCCTGAAGGCTAGACGAAAGGGCATTCAGGCCAGGGTGGTAATGAAACATGAGACTCAGTAGTGCTGCCGCACGGGATCGGTTTACCGGCGATATAAGCTTGTCGAGTCCTTTCAGCGCATCAATTGGCCGGTTAGTGTAAGCCAGTTCGCGGGTGACGTTGAAAAGCAGCTTTTCTTTTTGCTGCGAATCGAGTTTTTCCAATGTTGCCAGCGCATACTCAACCTCACCAATATCGGCAAAAGCCGTTGCGATCTCGCGCATAAGGTCTGCCTTGACTGTCTCGTCATTGACGCGGCTGGCGTTCCCCAGGATTTTAATGAGAATGCTTGATGCCGTATCCTTGCTCCCGCTTTGGGCATAGCAGATTGCAAGATGCACATAAGCGCGCAATTGGGTAGCAGGGTCGTCAATGGACGAAATAAGTTGGTTGGCTTGCTGGTAATTAGTTTGAGCCAGTTTCAACTGGCCTTGCTCCGCCTGATGCATTGCAAGGCTTGCCAAGCCTTTGGCTCTTTCGGCAATATCGTTGATGCTTGCGACTAGTTTAATGGCAGCCTCTAGGCTTTGCTGGGACTTCGCCTTTTCGTCGATCCTCCACAGGTTCGCAGACCATTGGCCCAAGCCATCGGCCTGTCTCGCGATGTCAGGAAGCGCATTGATTGTAACCATTGCCAAATCAAACATCTTCGCAAAATCCGGCTTGTCATTGCTGGCAAGGTAATACCCGGACAACCTTCCAAGGGTAGTCAGTTTCAAATCCTCCAAACTAATGGCTTCGACTCCCTTCAATGCCTTCAGCGGCTGTTTCAACCTAGCGAGGCGCTCCGCTTCCGAGGCCAGAAACAGCCCCCATTCCCGATCCAAATGCAATTCCTGCAGCAATTCCTTTCCATTTAGTTCCGGTGTAGGTTGCGCCTTGACCGGGGGTAAGGAACTGTCCTTGGCCTGAAACTTTGCGGACTGGGCAGCAGCGAGGCGCCATGCGTTTGTCAGGGCAGGATTGGGCTGAGTGTTGACTGATAAGCTTGAATTACCGCCAGCGGCTCGGGCCTTCCCAGACTGGACGGCAGAGGAGGGGGAACCCGTTGACAATGCGGTTGAATTAAGTCCCTTTCCAAGCGGGGGGAGCGAGGTAAGTGGCGAGGAATCCGTTGCCTGTTCATCTTGACCATTGACCGAAGGGGCTAAATTACCTGCGGCAAAGATTGATGCAGCCTGCAAGACAAGGAAGGGGTTGGTGGCACCTTGTGTGATTTGATCAATCGCATCGGGCATCAGCGCTGTCTCTGTCTCCATTGGCGAAACATCAAGTGGATGTGAAGTGCCGAGTTGGCGCAGCGTCTGTTGTTGGGGGGATAAACTTACATTGACTTTGCTTAAATCGATACCCCCCGATGAAGGCAGATGCCTTGCTGGGGGTTGAGTGTCAATCTTTAGGGTATTAACCCCGATGACACCTATGCCTACCCCCAAAATCAAAACTAGAGCCACAGAACCGAATATGCGAAGGCGAGAATTCAGCAAACTGGGCAAGCCCAGTTCTTTTCTGATTTCTTCTTCGAACTTTTTTTGGCGTGCGGCCTTTTCCGCTTTCTCAGCCATTTCCTTAGCTTGTTGTTCAAGCAATTCTTGACTGTATTGCAGCCTCTTCTTCACCATTTCACGCTCGGCTTTAAGCTCCGCCGATTTTTGGTATTTGCTGGGAATGATGCCGCACTTAGGGCAAGTGACGGGCGATTGCTCTATTGAGGCTAGTTTTTCGTGATAATCGCAAGCAGGGCAAATGAAAACAATATCCTCAGTCTTCTCCTCGATGGGGATAAGCTCAAACGCTGAGCCGCCTTTTGAGGATAGCCGGTAATTACAAAAGCCACCATGGCGAAATATTTGCTTTTGGCATTGCTGGGCATCATGCAGTTGGAGTCCGCGTTTGACAATCGCTTTGTGATTGTTGACAACGACATCTTCTATTTTGGCGACATCGATCTCTAGAAATTTAGCGATACTGTTGATGCTTGCCGTGCGGTCAGTAACCTTCGCATCGATGCCTGTTAAAACCAAATCATATAACTCTGGCATGTGAGGATATCCTTGTTGTTGTTGTAAGGGAACCTTGCTTTAGGTGTAGTATAAAACATGTATTAAACTACGGGCAAAAGATTCAGCAATTCTTACGCCGGACGGCATATGTCATCCTGTCCGAAACATTTTGTGTCTTGACACTGGCGTGGTGGGCCGCCTACTGCCCACTGAATAGTTGATTTATGTCGTCGGTTTCCTTTGCCATACTGCTTGCAAGTTGCTTATCCTTGATTTGGGCCAAGCTTTCAGTAACCAGTGAGGTTTGCTTGGCACGGGCAAAATTGGCAGCCAGCAGGGCGAATGCAGTATCGCGTTCTTGCGGGATTTTGATGCTCCGAGCACTTTCAAGGGCTTTAGTCGCCCAATCGCCCGCTTGTTTTTCTAGGCCGGCATGTGCTAGATAACGGGCCATTTCCGCACGGACGATGGCTTGATCATGAGGATTGGCAATTTGGTCTTGGGTTGCAATGGCGGTTTGCAGCAGTGTGGTTGACAGGGTATTCACGCCATGCCGAAAGCCAAACACCAAACTTAACAAAGCGGCTGCGCGTGATTGGTATTCTGGAGTTTCAAGTTTATCCAAGCCCTTCATCGCATCAAAAGGCCGGTCAGAGTAGGCAAGTTTGCGTGTTACATCAAAAAGCATTCTTCCTTTAGCCGGAGGGTTTAGTTTGTCCAGCGTTGCCAACGCATAATCAGACTCGTCAATATCGGCAAACGCTTCCGCGATCTCACCAATTAGATTCTGCTGGTCAGTCTTATCATTGATTCGGTTTACATTATTTAAGGCATTGATAATGATGGCTGTCGGGATGGCGTTATTCCCGCTTTGCGCGTAACTATAGGCAAGGTGGATATAGGCCCGAAGTTTCGTTGCCTCATCGTTGATCGAAAGTATGAGCTGGCTGGCTTGGCGGAAATTCGCTTCGGATTGTTTGATTTGGCCGATTTGGGCTTGGTGGGTTGCAAGGCTGGCCAAAGCTCTTGATTGCTGCGCCGGGCCGGTCAGGGTAGAGACCAGTTTTTCTGCTGTCTGGAGATAAAGCTGGGCTTTCTGCTTTTCGCCCAAACGCCATAAAGTAATAGCCAGCCACCCCAAATTATCGACGCGTTCCGCCACATCAGGCAACCCATTAATGGATAGCGTTGCCATTTCCAGCACATTATTGGCTTCGGCTTTGTCTTTTTTTTCAAGATAATAAGCTGCTAGCGTCGCCAAGGCGCTGACTTTGACCTGGATCGGGCTTATGGCTTCCAATATGACGTAGGCTGCGGCCGTTTGTTTTAGCTTGGCTAACCGTACTGCTTCTGAAGCCAAAAACAATTCCCACTCACGATCCTTCCGAATTTCTTGCAGCAACGCCTTGTCGTTCAGGCGAACCGGTTTCCATTGGATGATGCCTCCAAGGGCCATATTGCCCACCGCCTGGTTACTCGAAGACGGGGAAGTTACCAAGGGGTTCGCCCAACCTATGCCGCTTGGTTTAACGGAGGCCAACTCAAGACTGCTTTCGGGCGCTGCCGCTGATTTTAAGGAACTTATCTGTCCCAAGGTTTCCTCTTGTGGTGATAGTTTAAAAGCGGGTTTATTTCCCCCATCTTCAACCGGTGTCGATCCATTCAACTGGTGCGCATTTTTTTGGAAATAAGGCCCAAAACCGTTAATGCCAAAGGCAATGCCTATCATCCAGATTAAGGCAACTGAAACGAATAGCCGATGGCGTGAGTTAATTGTTGTTGGCAAACCTAGTTCTTTTAAAATTTCTTTTTCCAGTTTGCGTCTCAGTGCTTCCTGTTCCTTCCGTTCCTCCAATTCCTTTGTTTGCCGTTCTAGCACTTGACGTTTTTCCAACAGTCTTTTTTTGGTTAATTCCCGCTCATATTTAATCGAGGATATTTTCTCATATTTGCTGGGGACGATTCCACAATGGGGGCAACTAGTGGGCAAATCTTCTCTGGACATTACTTTTTCGTTGTATTTGCAAGCAGGGCAGACAAAAACAAAATGCTGCTTATCCTCTTCTATCGGGGCAAGCTCAAGCTTTGCGTCGCTTTCTTGCGTTGGACGATAATTGCAAAAACCGCCGCGGCGGAGTATCTGTTGTTGGTACTTCCGGGCATCTTCCAAAAGCAATCCATGCTTGACAACCGCTTTTAAATTGTTATCAACGAAACGCTTTAATTTTGATTCATCTATTTTCAGCAATTCAGCTATACTATTAATGCTTTCTTCCCGATCATCAACCTCTGTGTCAATGCCCATTAAAATAACATCGTATAATTCATTCATGGGTTTGGCAAACTCCTTAAATCATGTAAGCCATGTAATTGAGGCAAATAAGCGAATGCACATCAGCTTAATAGCTAATTAATCCCCACGCAAGTATTCAATAGCCCCCAACGGTTTCCGTCCCAACCATCCGCCCTGCCTCTAAGCGAATGCTCCGTCCGCATCGTTTAGCCAAGGCGGGGTCATGTGTCACTAACACAAGGGTGGTGTTTTGCTCGCGGTTTAATTGAAACAGCAGGTCGATGATATGCTCGCCGGTCCGACTGTCTAGATTACCAGTGGGTTCATCGGCGAATAGAATGCGTGGGTTGGTTACGAAAGCCCGGGCTAATGCCACACGTTGTTGCTCGCCTCCAGAAAGCTGGTTCGGATAGTGTTCCAAGCGATGCCCTAGTTCAACCCGCTCCAGCATCAGTTGTGCCGGTTTTTTGGCATTGCGAATCCCGCCCAGCTCCAAAGGCAGCATGACATTTTCCAAACTGGTCATATTGCTTAGAAGTTGGAAAGACTGGAACACAAAACCGACATATCTTGCCCTGACTAGCGCCCGGCCATCCTCGTCCAGTTCGGTCAGCGGGGAGCCTGCCAATTCAATCTTGCCTTGTGTGGGTACGTCCAATCCTGCCAAGAGTCCAAGAAGAGTGGATTTGCCCGAACCCGAACTGCCAACAATGGACAAAGTTTCGCCGGATTTGATCGAAAGGCATACAGATGTCAATATATCTAGAGTGCCATCCACAGTTTTCACACATTTACCCAAATTTATCGCCGTTATGATAGGTTTTATTTCACACATTCGTATTTTCCTGTTTTGTTTACTATGTTTTGCCGCGCCGCTTTCCAGTCATGGCGCTACTATCCTAGTGCTTGGTGATAGCATCAGCGCTGGCTATGGTTTGGACAATCCGGATAGGGGTTGGGTTAGCATTCTGGCCGAAAAAATCAAATCGGCAGGCAAACCCTGGGATATTGTCAATGCCAGCATTTCCGGTGAAGTTTCAGTCGGCGGGTTGTCCAGAATCGATTTTTTGCTAGACAAACACAAGCCTAGAATCCTCATTCTCGAACTGGGTGCCAACGATGGCCTGCGGGGCTTGCAACCTTCCCTGATGCAAGCCAACCTGAGCGAGATCATTCTACGCGGCAAAAAATCCGGGGCGAAGATTGTTTTGCTTGGCATGCGCATCCCTCCCAACTATGGCAAGCGTTTCAACGACTTGTTTGAAGCGGTTTTCCCTGCTTTGGCAAAACAACACGGAACGGCATACGTTCCGTTCTTGTTGGAGGGGGTCGGTGGTAACGCAAAATTAATGCAACCCGACGGGCTACACCCCAACGCGGACGCACAACCCGTGCTAATGCGGTTAGTGTGGGAAAAGTTGGAATCACTGCTTTGAAGCTTGGGCAGATGCCAATGCCATTAAGAAAAAAGCCGTCGTTCAGGCAGGGAATGCCGGAACCCAGATGCCATGGTTGTAGGGGCGGCCGGCCGGCCGCCCCTGCTAGATTCACCTCCCTGTGTTCTGGATACCGGCGAACCCTCGCTTCGCTCTCCCTGCTGGTATGACGGACCAATTTAATGGCATTTCCGCCCCTTAGCCGTCTATGACAATGCGTATCGCCCCAGCCGGACAATACTTTTCTGCAGATCGCGCTTTTTGAAGAAGCATCACATTAGGGTTGCCATCAAGCACCGTCAACTTCCCTTTTTCGTCCACATGGAAAATTTCCGGGGCCTCCGCCATGCAGTTGGCATGCCCCTTACAGAGGTCAAAGTCCACTTCAACACCGAAAACGCCAAACGTTTCCGCCGTTGGCCGCGAACTGGATTGGCCCTCTCCGCTTCCCGCCATCCCGGCGGAGCGTCGCCGATAGCGAACCGAACAGGGTGAACTGGGTTCCACCACCATTTTTGTATAGTCGTCTTGATAGCTTTCCGGATGGCTGGCCAATTCAAACTCGAAGTGGCGAAGCAAGGTGCTGATGATGGCTTTGATCTGGAATAACGCAAACGCATTGCCTGAACATTTGTGCCTTCCCCCGCCGAAAGCCTGCCAGCCATATAAATTTTTGTCCTCGGACCGCTCGGGAGTGTAGCGGTCAGGGTCGAACATGTCAGGCTCGGGAAACAGTTCGGCACCGCGATGGGTGACCGATGGCGCGGCGCATACAAATTTGCCTGCCTTAATCAGAAAGCCATTGGCGTAAAAATCTTGCATGACTTTCCGCATTAGCAAAATCAGCGGTGGATGTAACCTAAGCACTTCTTTAATGACATTTTCAAGTTTAGGCATCAAGCGAAGGGATTCAAAGCTAACGCCATCGCCATGGTCGTATAACGCATCAATTTCCGACAAAACACTGTGAAGGTGTTGTGGGTGGCGAAGCAATTCAATCAATACCCAAGCCGTCGTCCCCGAACTAGTGTGATGGCCCGCAAAAACTGCGGCGATTAACATGCCGGTAATCTCATGTGGCGTTAGCTTGCTGCCGTCCTCGTAGTTGGCTTCAATCAACGATTGGAAGACATTTGCCTTGTTGTCCTTTTTCCCCGCCCGCTTTTCCATAATCTGCGTCACCATCTGTTCCAACCTGGCACGGGCCTTATCTCGGCGACGGAACAGCGGCAGTGGCAGATTGGGGAAAATATAAGCGATGGGTTGGATGGATTGTTCAAGATCATGATAAATCCCGACAAACTCATTGCTTAGTTCATAGCGAAACTCGGGGCCTAGCAGACAATGGCTGGACGTGTAAATGGTCAATTCCTTGGTGAACCGAAGCAAGTCGATCTCGCCAGAATCGCCCCAGTCTTTGATTAGGTTTTCCACTTCCGCGACAATCAGTTCCGAGTAAGTCCGCATCGGTTTGTCACGCAGAGCCGGCATCAGCATCTGCAACTGCTCGTTCTTCCTTTTTATCGGGGCATCGAATACCACGCCCTTGCCGAATATCGGCGTCATCATCTTGTAGGCCGGGCCTTGGTCCAAAACTTCATCGGGTGCGCGGTAAAATGCCTCGCTGGCCTCGGCCCCAGTCATCAAAACCATGTCAAGATGGAAAAACTTGAACTCCGCGACATCGCCCAGCTTTTGGCGCAGCCGCAGCATAAAGGCGTGTGGGTTCTTGCCGAAATTAAGGATATGCCCGACTAAGGGCATTGCCCCAGAGAGTTTTGGCGGTTCCTTGAACTTATTGTCATTCATTGCTATTTCCAAAGGCAGGATTTATAAATTGTGGAAGTTTACCCCATCCACGACGCGATTGAACACATTGCAATCAAGGCTTAAAGCTTTTTTTTATATCACAAGTCACTTACATTATGTCCATCCATGTCGGCAAAGGGTTGCCGACCTACTGCGTAACAAGGCCGAAATTGTAAAGGATGCACAAAACGTCAGTGATTGGGTTGCAAACCCCGTCACGCTTCCGTGGTAAACATTAGGCTGCCAATGCCACTGCTGACCGAATTAATTTCGATACAAACGGACACAATACAATTTTTCTGTCAGTATATAATGATGCTCGGCGAGCCCCACCTTAGGTAAAAGGGCGAAGCCTTCCGGGAAGTAATTGCCATTTTTAGCTAAATCAATGAAATATAAGCCCTTCCCTATCGGGCAAACATTAGACTTTAGCGGAAACCTTTGCAGAAGTCGCGCCGAGGCTGCAACACAGGAAGGCTTCCGATAAAGTCTATTCACAAACAAGTTAAACCCAGAACTAGCAAAAACAACATGACAGCATACCCACGCAAAGAATTGGAGGAAATGGTTGACCGCTGGCTTGCCGCTAACAGAAAAGCGGAACAAGAGGGCGATTGGATCGGTAACTTGGGCGCGATGTACACGGAAGATGCCGAGTATAGTTGGAATATGGGCCCCAACCGGGAGTTCATTGCCAAAAATAGAAAGGAGATTGAGGAGTGGGCACTGGGGGTACACATGGAGGGTTTTGAAAAGTGGCGCTACCCTTATGAAAAAATCCTGATTGACGAGCAGCAGGGGGAAGTCATTGGGATTTGGCTCCAGGTTGCCCCGGTTAAGCGCACAGATGGCAGCGAATATGAAGTGGCCGGTGTCGGGGGTTCGTGGTTCCGCTATGGCGGCGATTTCAAGTGGTGCTGGCAGCGGGATTTTTTTGATCTAGGCAATGTGAAGGCCATGTTCATGGAGTTGGCAGCCGAAGGGCAATTGGATGCTTCGGTCAAACAGCGGCTCGGGAAATTGGCAAAAGGGCAACAACTTCCTGGTGTCTATCCGTTGCATGCCGAACCTCACTTTGCCAAAAAATGCCTAAGCTTGCTGGTCATGATACGTATTGCCTTATTTGGGAAATAGTCCAAGAAGTCAAAATTAACAGATACATGCCAGCATAGTGCTGGACTTTTAGGGTTTTTTCCCGCACAATAACACTAGGTTTATTGTAGAAGGGCAGGTATTTGATTTTGGATTAATCGCACAGAATCAAGCTGTTGCCAAAAAGCTACAACACACCTGTTACATGAGTTAGGCCGCTCTGGGAGCCTCGGTTGCCACCCGCGCCTGCCCGTTCAACTATCAATCACTAAAAGCACACCTTGAGCCAAATACCTAAACAACTTCCCTTTGAGGGTAGGGGATGACAGAGTCCCTTGACCCCCAAGACAATGCGAAGGAATCCTGCCTCCGCGCCTTCCGTCGGCTGCTATCTTTGCAGAAGGCCAGTGGCGATTGGGAAGGGGAAATGGTTTGGTGTTCGATGATTCTGGCACAAGCTGTCATAGTGCGGTCAGTTTTGGGCCTGCCCTATGGTGAAACGGAGAAGCCCCAGATTGTAAAACACTTTAAGGTAACGCAATTTGATGATGGTTCGTGGGGGATGCACCCCGAATCGCCAGGTTATGTCTTCTTTACTACGCTGGCCTATATAGCCCTGAGACTGTTGGGTACAGCAGCCGATTCGGCAATGCTTGCCAAGGCCCGCGCATGGTTGAACGCGCAACCCGCAGGGGTGAAGGGCATTCCTACTTGGGGCAAGTTCTGGCTAGCCATGCTGGGCCTTTATGATTATAAAGGTTGCAACTCCCTACCGCCGGAGATTTTTCTGCTGCCTGAAGGTTTGCCTTTCCACCCGCGCCGATATTACTGCCATACCAGACTTATTTACTTAGGCATTGCTTTCCTTTATGGAAAACGCTTTGTCGCGCAATTGCCGGGTTCGCTACGCGACGAATTGCGCGCCGAACTTTACCCCGAGCCTTATGGTTCGATTGATTTTAGCCGCTACCGCCATACGATTTCGAGCAGCGATGTTTTCGTGCCAATCAGTCCGGTATTGCGGCTCGTCTACAACTTGCTTGGCGTTTACGAACGCTTTCATAGTGCTAGGCTTCGCGATAAGGGGCTAGAGACATGCTTGGAGAAAATCGTTTACGAGCAACGCACGACGAACTATCAAGGCGTATCCCCGGTCAGTGGGCTGCTTAACTGCCTGGCCATTTTTGCCGAGAGCCCCTCACATCCCGACTTGGCACCGAGTATCGCAGCCATGGAGGCTTGGCGCTGGGAGGACGAAGCTGAAGGAATACGCTATGTCGGTGCACGTTCCAACACTTGGGATACTGCTTTTGTCGTTCAGGCTCTGATGGAGGCACCGGACATCGCCGAAGGCACGCAAGAAGCACTCGACAAGGCTAACGGATTTCTCGACTGTACACAACTGACCGAAGAATTGCCAGATTACCAGAAAGCCTGGAGGGATCCGGCAGTGGGCGGCTGGTGCTTTTCCGACGGGCAACATCGTTGGCCGGTGAGCGATTGCACAGCGGAAGCCTTGAGTGCCTTGCTTGATTTGTACAATTCACCAAAAATCAGGATTCAATCTCCCTTGGCTGATAAGCGTTTGGCGCTAGCTGTGGAATTCATCTTGTCTCGGCAAAACAAGGATGGTGGCTTTGGGACTTACGAACGGCGGCGCGCCGGCAAACTTCTGGAAATGGTCAACCCTTCCGAGATGTTTGGCCAATGCATGACTGAACTGTCGTATGTCGAATGCACCGCCTCCGCACTCGCTGCCTTGAGCCATTACCGAAAGGCCTACCCCGATTTAGCCGATGGTCGTATTGACCAAGCGTGTTCCAAGGCTGTGGCCTTACTGCGTGACACTCAACTTGCGGACGGGTCGTATGCTGGGTTTTGGGGCATCAATTACACTTACGCCATTTTTCACGTTGCCAAGGCATTCAGAATGGCTGGAGTCCCTTGCTCGGACCCCGCGCTCCAATCCGCCGCCCGCTGGCTCATCGGCAAACAGCGCCAGGATGGTGGCTGGGGGGAACATTACACGAGTTGCCTCAAGGGCTGTTATGTCGAGCATGGGCAAAGCCAAACCGTCATGACAAGCTGGGCCTTGCTGGCATTGCTGGATATTTTGCCCGTCGGTCACCCGGCAATAAAGCGAGGATTTGAGTGGTTGATGGCACAACAACAAGAAAATGGCGATTGGCCGAGGCAATCAGTCAATGGTGTTTTCTTCGGTGCCGCAATGCTGGATTACCGCCTCTACCATATCTACTTTCCGGCATGGGCATTGGCTCGTTATATAAGAATGGGGAAAGGCAATGTGTCGGGATAGTCCTATAAACCGACGTGGTTTTAAAACCGAGATGGTCTGGTTCGCCGGTTGAGTAGTTTAAGACTTGGAGTTTTTTTGAATGTATGTGTTTGTCAAATCATCGGGCTGTAGTCGGTGCAATCTGCCTACCCCAACTTTTGGAATTGGGTTATGAAAAACGATACGATTGATCGGGAAGTTGTGGATGTGTTGATTGCAGGTGGCAGCATAGCCGGTGCTGCCGCTGCCGCAGCACTGTCAAAATTGGGCTTAAGTATTTTGATTGTCGAGCCCGGCCCTGCCCCTGGAAGACGCCTCGCCGGGGAACTCATCCATCCCCCTGGCATTGAAGGTCTTTGTGAACTGGGCTTATTGGACGAAAACGAGCCTCTCGGTTCTGCTGTCAGTGGATTTGCGATCTTTCCTGCTAACCAAGGCGAGGAATCCGATTGCATGATACTGCCCTATGGCGAATCGAAAGGTAAACTCCGTTGCGGGATGGCGATCGAGCATACTTTGTTAAAGGAGCATCTGCTGGAGAGGGTTGCGACTTTCCCTGGGGTCAGTACCAGAATCGGCTCGCGGGTTACGGCGATGGAGGGCGAGGGCCCTTTCGTTGCGGTGGTCAGTTCCGCAGACGGCGATACGCGGGTTGAAGCACGCTTGATCCTCGGTGCCGACGGTCCCATGTCGCAAATGCGCAAAATGGTTGGCATTTCCCATGTGACTCAACGCTATTCAGGAATGATGGGCGCTGAAGTGGAAGAAAAATATCTACCCCATGCCGGTTATGGCAACATTTTCCTGAACCCTGTGGGTGTTGCCTATGCCTATGCCATCGGAGGAGGGCGGGCAAGAATCATGTTTGAGGTTCTCCGAGATGCCGACCCGAAAGAGTCGATCAGAACCCACTTGAGTTTTTTCCCTGACTCGTTAAGGGAAGCCGTCGAACAAAATATGGATGAAAACAAACCCCTAGCGGCTGCGAACTACTGCATCATTCCAGAAGCCAGCGTCAAAAGCAATTTCGCCCTGGTAGGGGATGCTCGCGGCTGTTGCCACCCCTTGACGGCCTCTGGCATTACTGCCGCCGTCAAGGACGCATTAATTCTTCGCGACTCGCTAATGGAAACGAAGCGCGGCGACCAGTTCAATTTTAATGCCGCCTTGAGGCGCTTCTCACGTATTTGCGGACGTTTGCAACTGACCCGCCGTACCCTGGCAGAGGAGCTTCGCGAGGCTTTCCTGTCCCAGACACCGTCAGACTTGCTTCTCAACCAATGCATCTTTTCCTATTGGCGTAAAAGCGCGAATGGAAGGATGCGCTCCATGGAGTTGCTTTCCATGCTGGATAGCAGCATTTACTCGCTGGCTGTCCAATATGCATTGGTCGCTTTGCATGTATTCCGGCTCTTTCCTCGCTGGGCCAAGGAAAAGAAATTGTCCGCTTGGTTCATGGGGGTTTTCAAGCTTTTCTCCAAAAGTTTGGAGTTTCAGCACACTGCGCTGACGCAATGGTTGAAGGCTTAAGTAAACGTTCATTGCACTGGTTCCCAAGCTCCAGCTTGGGAACCCTTTGCCCTGCAAGTTCCAGCTTGACTTAAGGCGATTTCCAATAACTAAACAAATGCGTTGCCGTGGGAGCGGTTTTTAACCGCGACTTTCGGTGTCTGTCGCGGTTAAAAACCGCTCCCACGAATACGTTTCACCTACTTACCGATATGAGCCAAGTTCGATGTGCTGCAACGCGCATACCTGCCAGCATGGTTTGAAGCCGTGCAAGGGCTTGGTAATCCAGTCATGAGCGCATATCTTCAAGGCTTGCTCTTGACCGGCTGTAGGCGTGAAGAACTGGCGGAACTAAAATGGCAGGACGTTGATTTTCGATGGGGCAGTATTTGGGTAAAGGACAAGGTTGCCGAGGAAGGCCGCAAGATTCCATTAACCCTTTATCTTTCTCACTTGCTGGCGAACCTGCCAAGGCGTAACCAATGGGTGTTTTCCAGCCCGACCGCCGATGGCAAGATTGCAGAACCGCGCATCCCGCACAACCGGGCGTTGTCCGTGGCGGGACTTGACCATGTGACCCTCCACGGTCTGCCCCGGACCTTTGCCAGCCTTGCCGAGTGGGTGGAAATACCCACCGGGATTGTCGCCCAAATCATGGGACACGCGCCCAACGCGACCGCCGAGCGGCATTACATCAACAGGCCACTTGAATTGCTGGCGTTATGGCATGGCAAGTATGAGGCTTGGATTCTTGAGCAAGCCGGAATCCAGTTTGAACCCGAACAGGCAAGGCCGAGCTTGCGCGCGGTGAGGTAAACCATCTTGCTTCCTGTTATTTGTAACGTATAATCCACATATTGGAAAGACTGGAACCGGAGAAACGCGCTATGAACAAAACATCCCGACCCCATGACGAGGCGATGGTGGAACTATTGCGCCAAGACCCCGCCTTTGCCGATGACTACCTTACCGCAGCATTGGATGAAGCCGACCAACCGGGCGGACGGGTAGCCCTTTTATCCGCCTTGCGGCAAATTGCCGAGGCGCAAGGCATGGCGACTGTTGCGGAAAGGGCGGGCATACCACGGGAAAGCCTTTACCGCGCACTTGGCCCAAAAGGAAACCCCACCATCAAAACCTTGCTGGCGGTGGTAAACGCGGCAGGGCTTAAATTGACCGTGCATCGACACGCGGCTTGATGGGGGCTTAACCATGACACAGATGCACAACCCGCCACACCCCGGCGAGGTCTTAAAGGATGGGGTGTTTACCGGTACGGATATTTCCATTGTCGGATTTGCCAAGCGAATCGGAATAACCCGCGTGGCATTGTCCCGCGTTTTGAACGGCAAGGCCGCAATTAGCCCGGACATGGCTCTACGCTGGCGGATGCCCTAGGCGGAAGTGCCGAAAGCTGGCTGCACATGCAAGCCACATGACCTATAGCGCGAACGGCAAAAACCGCGACCTACAATTGAGCGGCTACAGGTTCAAGCTTGACCGAATCCCGACCGGCGCGGGCTGTCGCCGGAGGTCTTTACCGCGAACACGGCACGCACGAGCAGTTCCACAGCGAGATCAAGTCCGACCTCGACCTGGAGCGCCTGCCGTCCGGCAAATTCGACTGCAACGACCTCATCCTGCACCTGGCCATGCTGGCCTACAATAGCCTGCGGCTGATCGGCCAGACGGGGCTGCCGGGCAAGGCCAGCCTGGTGTGCCACCCGGCCAAGCGCCGCCGCATCAAGACGGTGCTGCAGGAGATCATGTACCGTGCCGCCCAATTCATCCGCAGGGCGCGGAAGCTGGTCTTGGACTTCGGGTGTGCCAGTGCCCTGCCTTCCAAGCATTCGTGCTGATTCAAGAGCACCTGCAGGAGGCAAGGCACTTGCCATGACCGCCCGGATTCCGACCCCGCATATCGACTTGGCAACGGATGACCGCACGGGGTCGGGGGCGGCATTGCCCAAAACACGGGAATACCACACCATTTTCGGTGGATAAGGGGTAATGGATAAGCAAACGGCGATAAATCGAAGCTTGTTTTTCTCATTTGGCTCGGGAACAGCTTGGTATCGGGGCTTTAATAATTCAGCATGGTCGCATGAGTAACCAAACTCGGACGTTCAACACGGATTCGGGTGGATGAAAGCGGTAAAGCACTTTTATTGCTACCGAATGAGTACAGAAAAATTGCCTTTCAACCCTATCTGATAGCCAAGAAATACCTCGAAGTTAAATGGGAAGCGACACCAGATGAAATCGCAATGTGGCTTATGGACGACGAGATAAAAATAAAAATATATAGCTCCATGTATAGTGGTGCGTGGATAATTGATGTTCGCAACTTTAAATGCCATGTTAATCTTAATTATTTTCTTAATACCTGCCACTTTGACAAGGCCGATTTAGAACAATTTGAACCCGATGAACGTTGGTTTACTTATCCTGAATTAACCGAGCGTTGGCGAGATTATCGGCTCTTTGGGAACTTGAATGGTAAAAAACAAGCCCAATATAAACAACTGGTTGCCAAGTCCAGCAACGTGATTTTAAAGCGAGGTGTGCCATGTCTGAGTATGTCACAATTCCTCTTGATATTGAAGGGGTCAAGGTTAATCGCGTGGAAGTTACGAGTAATGGGGAGGTTCACATCCATGTGAGCAGCACCGTGGATGGCACCCGATGCCACCGGTGTGGCCGGGACATCCAT
The DNA here is from genome assembly GCA_003242955.1 of Candidatus Methylumidiphilus alinenensis. Lineage (GTDB taxonomy): Bacteria > Pseudomonadota > Gammaproteobacteria > Methylococcales > Methylococcaceae > Methylumidiphilus > Methylumidiphilus alinenensis. The sequence continues at coordinate 10,204 of QJPH01000370.1, read as the reverse complement.
CACCGATATGACGAGGGCAGGGAAATCAAACTCCGGCATTTGCCGATACTGGACATGCCCACCTATATATTCATCAAGCCGCGCCGTTACCTCTGCGACGACTGTCCGGGCAACACCACCACGACGCAGCACCTGCCTTGGTACGAGCCGCGCCAAGCCGTGACCAAGGCGTATGCTAAGCATGTATTGAGGCTCCTGGTCAACAGCACGGTTCAAGATGTCAGCAAAAAGGAAAAGATAGGCTACGACGAGGTGGAGGACATTGTTGAGGACCGGTTCGGGCAAGGCGTGGATTGGAGTAAGTTCAAAAGCATGCCGACCGTGGGCATAGACGAGATTGCCTTGAAAAAGGGCCATCGGGATTTTGCGACGATTGTCTCGACCCGAACGGAAGAGGGCAAAAACCGCCTGCTGGGGGTTTTGGAGAATCGCGAGAAGGCCACGGTGAAGGCGTTTTTCCTGAGCATACCCAAGGACTTGCGCGACACCGTGCAATGCGTGTGCAGTGATCTGTACGAAGGCTACACCGAAGCGGCGCGGGAAGTTTTCGGGGAGAATGTCGAGGTTGTGGCGGATCGTTTTCATGTGGCGAAGCTCTACCGCAAGGAAGTGGACACGCTCAGGAAGAAAGAAATGGGGCGACTGAAACGGGACAGGTTTAACAGATAATCTCCAATGTAATTTTGATATTGAAAATAAACAAAAAACTATAAGAAAAAACTTCACTACAACTACATCAATAACTGGAGATGCATTTGAAGCATATTGTGTTTTTGAGTTTTATGCGCCAGAGGAATGGACACCTGGAGATTATCTAGTCAGACCTTCGCTTAAGACGGAGGCTAATAAAGTTGTCACTAATGGTAAAAACTTCAAAATCACTGTCCAGCCTTATCAACCTAGCCTAGAGATGTATTCTTGGATAGTTTCCCCCATTCAATTGGAAAGTTTAAAAGCATATAGTCAACCGGCAGAGCAAAGAATGATATTGTTGGCAAATGCCTTGCCTCTAGTTAACAAGAAAGACAGAATTGGCTTGCTAAACAATCTGGAAGCAAAAGGATTTCCACCATCATCTGAACCTGACGGCAAACATAAAATAAGCTATACCTTTACTTTTCAAGATAGTAAAGGAACCAAATTAACAGCAAACAGCGAAAAAACTTTAGATAAAGTTAATGGATTTATACAGATATATGATACTATGCCACTACCTGAAAAGCTTGCTTCCGGGCCTATTACCGTTATAGTAGACATTTCGATAGATAACATTAAATATCAGTCTCAGAACGGTTTTGTGCTTTATTGAAGTTGCCTGTTGATAAGAGATTTAAAAAGTAGATGGTGAAGCGCGGTACTAAGATGATAGATACATATTGAACAAAGTGCAATTGATCGGTCGTTTGGGCAAGGACGTGGAAATGCGGTATGCGCAGGACGGGACTGCAATAGCCAATCTCTTGCTGGGGACAAATGAATACTACAAGGACAAGGCAACCGGCGAAAGAAAGGACCGGACCGAGTGGCATCGCGTGGTCCTGTTCGGCAGGACAGCCGAAATCGCTGGCGAATACCTTAACTCGTAACTCGTAAGGCGGATTCGGAGCGCAAGCGACAATTCGCCGTGGTGGAGGGAGCCAAAGAGCAAAAGCCATGCAGCCGGGTAGGGTTGGACAAACGGCTCTATCGTTTGCCCACGCGGAACGGAACCCCAATAAATGCGGCGCAATAGCGGTACTCCGCGTATTGCGCCAAATGAATGAAAAGAGCAAAATCCAGGAATGATCTGCATTGTCTATCTGCCCACCCGCCTAACGAATAAGGTTAGATTGTGCGAGCGAAGCGAGCCACAATCTAACCGTTTGTTGGACAAGCCCGGTTTAGACGAGGTCTCTTCGTGGTTTCTTATGGAAATAGCTTTTTGACCTGCACGGTTTACTAAGGGCTGTTTGCCATGATCCGCCCCTTCTTCCCGTTATTATTCGCTGCCATTGCGGCAACGCTTGCAGCCATGCTTGATTTTGATGTGTTTTTCGCCATTTTTTGGCGATTTTATCATTTTTCAGGCAAGCCATGCCCCTCTGCGGGTGTAGGCAGATATCACGCTTTAGATATCACGCTTTCTAGCGAAAGCGGCTTCGAGTAAGGCGATGCCTTACATAGCCATCACCTGTGCGCCTGTCTCTTGCCTGCCCCCGTCGGGTGCTTGATAGCGGACAACCGCCGGCTTGATCCCGGTGCGCACGATTTTCATTTCACCCCCGCAGCAGGGGCAGCATAGCGCGGGCCGTTTTTTGGCCGCAATGAATTTAAGGTCGGGTATCCGCCGAAGCAGCAACTGGATCAGTTTTATCTGGCGTTTGCTGTTGGGGTGCAAAAAGCCGAAGGCCGTAAAGATCGTGTTTGACGGTGCTCCATGAGTGGGACTCCAGCAGGTCGGCAAAATAGTCGGTGAGTTGTTGCAAGGTAAATTTTTAATAGATGGCAGTCTCATGTGCCGCGCATTCCCGTTTGTTTTCATCCCATTTAAAGTCAAGCGCCCTCGCTCTGTTCCCCCCCGTCCTCAGCATCCATTCCATTAGTTTCGACCCCATTGACTTCGCCCTCCCCCTCCGGCAAATTGGCAATCCGGTCCACGCCGACGACTTTTTCCCCTGGGTTCAGCTTGATGACGGTCACGCCTTGGGTGTTGCGGCCCACCACGGATATTTCATCCACGCGGGTACGCACCAGAGTGCCCGCATCGGTGATAATCATAATCTCGTCGGTATCCTCCACCAAGGTCGCGCCAACCAGGGCACCGTTGCGGACGGAAGTTTGAATGCTGATGACACCTTGACCACCACGGGCATGGCGGGGGAACTCTTCCAAGGCGGTGCGCTTGCCGTAACCATTTTCGGTGATATTTAACACGGTGCCGGAACTGGAAATAATCAAGGCAATGACCTTTTGGCCTTTTTTCAGGCTCATGCCACGCACACCCGTGGCGGTCCGGCCCATGGCACGCACATCGGTTTCCTTGAAGCAAACCACCTTGCCGTCACTGCTGAACAGCAACACATCCTGTTCACCATTGGTGATGGCGACATTGACCAGATGATCATCCTCGCGCAGTTCGATGGCAATCTTCCCGGTTTGGCGCTGGCGCTCGAATTCGTTCAATGGCACTTTCTTGACAGTAGCCGAAGTGGTGGCCATGAAGATGTAATGCTGGTCATCAAATACCCGTACCGGCAGAATGGCATTGATGCGCTCGCCTTCAGCCAGCGGCAGCAAATTCACGAACGGCCTGCCTCTGGCCGTGCGGCTGGCAACCGGCAAATCATAGACTTTAAGCCAGTAAACTTTGCCGGTACTGGAGAAACACAGGATGGTATCGTGAGTGTTGGCGACAATAAGCTTTTCGATATAATCCTCTTCCTTGGTTGGCGCAGCCTGCTTGCCACGCCCTCCGCGACGCTGTGAACGGTAATCGGTCAGCGGCTGCGACTTGACATAACCGTCGTGGGACACCGTCACCACCATGTCTTCTTCGGTTATGAGGTCACCGGCGGACAAGTCCAGCCGATCCTGCACGATCTCGGTACGCCGCTTGTCACCGTATTGGTCGCGCACCGCGACCAATTCACTGCGTATCACTTCCATAAGCCTAATGTCGTCGCCAAGAATCCGCAGCAGTTCGTCAATCTCTCCCAGCAAGACTTTGTATTCGTCAATGATTTTGTCTTGCTCCAGCCCGGTCAGGCGGTGCAAGCGCAAATCTAGGATGGCTTGGGCTTGGACGGGGGAAAGGCGATAGCCCTGCTCGCCTAACCCGAAGACAGCTTCCAAGTTCTCAGGACGGGAACGGGATGCCTCCTCGGCCCGCTCCAGCAATTCCGACACCACGCCAGGCAGCCATACCCTTAACAACATCCGCTCTTTTGCATCCGCCGGGGTGGGCGAAGATTTGATCAGTTCGATGATCTCGTCGATATTGGCCAGTGCCACTGCCTGGCCTTCCAAAATATGAGCGCGTTCGCGGGCCTTGCGCAATTCAAAAACGGTGCGCCGGGTGACCACTTCGCGGCGGTGGTCTATGAATGCATCTAGCAGTTCCTTTAAATTCATGCAACGCGGACGGCCGTCCAGCAAGGCGACCATATTGATGCCGAACACCGTACCCATCTGGGTCTGTTGGTATAGGTTGTTCAGCACCACTTCCGGCACTTCATTGCGGCGCAATTCGATCACCATCCTCATGCCGTCCTTGTCCGACTCGTCGCGAAGCCCAGAGATTCCTTCCAGCTTGCCTTCCTTGACCAATTCGGCTATTTTCTCCAACAAGCGGGCTTTGTTGACCTGATAGGGCAACTCGTTGACGATGATACTCTGCCTGCCTCCCTCTTCCCCCTCAAATTCACAACGGGCGCGCAAGTAAATGCGCCCACGCCCAGTAAGATAAGCCTCGCGTATGCCGCTGGCCCCGTTGATAATCCCATAAGTCGGAAAATCGGGTCCTGGGATGTGTTCCATCAACTCGAAAATACTGGCATCGGGATTTTCAATCAGCGCCAGGCAAGCACCAATGACTTCGGTAAGGTTATGCGGCGGAATATTTGTCGCCATGCCGACGGCAATGCCGGCCGAGCCATTGATCAGCAGATTCGGAATTCGCGCAGGCAGGACGGAAGGTTCGCGTTCGGATTCGTCATAGTTGGGTACGAAATTAACAGTCTCCTTGTCCAAGTCTGCAAGCAAGTCATGTGCAATACGCGCCATGCGAACTTCGGTATAACGCATCGCCGCAGGCGGATCGCCATCGACAGAACCAAAGTTGCCTTGTCCATCGACTAACATGTAGCGCAATGAGAACGGCTGCGCCATGCGGACTATGGTATCGTAAACTGCCGAATCTCCGTGGGGGTGATATTTACCGATCACGTCACCGACCACACGGGCGGATTTTTTATAGGGCTTGTTCCAATCGTTGCCCAACTCCTGCATGGCGAACAAAACACGACGATGCACCGGCTTCAACCCGTCACGGGCATCAGGGAGTGCGCGCCCTACGATCACGCTCATGGCGTAATCCAAGTAGGACTGCTTCATTTCGTCTTCTAGGTTTACCGGGATGATTTCTTTGGCGAATGAGGACATCAGGACCGTTAATTGTGCGATTCAGAGCAAAAAGCGGATGAGGGATACGCCTCTTAATTAAAGTGGAATGGCTGTTGTTCCATGTTCCACCAGGGCGCAAACTTCAATAACATCTAATTATACCAAATGAGCGTATGATTTAGGTACTCATTCATCTGGAACTCGTTGCTAACATGACTTTTTCCCGTACTTCTAAAAAAACTCCGCCTTTAACCGCAATCTTTATTGCAATCCTGTTGTTTATGCTAGGTCCGCGGGTTCGAGCCGAGACCCTGCGTTCCCAATTGGAAGCCCTGGCAAAAGAGGCAGGGGTTCGCATCGAAGGCTTGGACAGGGTTGCCAACGAGCCACCCAGGCAAAACGAGGGGGATGTCACCCAACGCATAAAGGCATTGCTTGCGGATTATAATTTCATGATTGTGGGTCAAAACGGCAGAATCGAACGGGTGGCAATCACTAGTTTGAAGGACGTTGCCCCCAAACCCAAAAGTAGCGGAACAGTAAAAACGCAGCGCATGGGTGCTCATCATCAAATTACGGCCACCCTTAGCGGCCCAAACAACATTGATGTCGTCGCCTCCCTACTGGTTGACACCGGTGCCACGACCTTGGTGCTGCCGGAGTCAATGATCCGTCAGTTGGGGTTTAGCCAGCAAAATCTGCAAAACGGTATTAGCCAAACCGCCGCTGGCACTATCCCGGTCAAAACGGGTGTTCTCAAATCGGTGCGAATTGGCGATGTATCGGCCGAGAACGTGCCTGTCAGTTTCATTAATGACCAAAAACTCAACGGTGCCCGCCTATTGGGGATGAGTTTTCTAAACCGATTCCGTTTTTCCCTAGACGATGAAAACAGCGAATTGCAGTTGATGGCGAAGTAGACAGGCAGTAAGCGTTCACACCCCCTGCCTTTTCCAGGGAGCGAGGCCATCTTGGCCGAGATTTTGGCGGGCGGGACGCCCTCGCTCCCAAGGGGGCACTGCCATTAAGTTAAGAAAAGGCGCGTCGTTCCGGCAGGGATCGCCGGAACCTAGGCTCCATGGATGGCATAGATTGTCGGCATCCCTGCAATCTGGATTCCGGCGGTCCATGCCGGAATGACGGCTTAACTTAATGGCAGTAAGGGGAGGAGTGAACGGTTACGAATTATGGCATAATTCCCGTCAAATTTAGTAAACTGGTTTTCGTACATCAACGCCAAGATTTTGGAGAAAACCCCATGACGATTCGCCCGGCAACCTATGTAGCCGCACTTTGCCTCGCCTTCACTGGAAACAGTTGGGCAGAAAGCTACACCATAGATTCAAAACATACTTTCCCCAGCTTTGAAATCAGCCATCTAGGCTTTTCGACTCAACGCGGGCGTTTCGACGACACAAGCGGTAAAATCATACTGAATCCGAAAAGCGAATGGGGACATATCGAGGTCAACATAGTCGCCGATTCCATCGACACTGGCCTGCCTGAATTAGAGGCAAAGCTGAAAGGATCCGATTTCTTTAACACCGCTAAATTCACCTCTATCAACTTCAATTCCAAAAGTGTCAAGTTCGTTGGCGAAAAGCCCATCGCAACCGAAGGAACCTTGACAATGCTCGGGATTAGCAAACCTTTGCTATTGACCATTGAAAATTTTCATTGCGGCATACACCCTATTAGCAACCGTAATATCTGCGGTGCCGACGCATCCGGCTTGATCAAGCGCAGCGACTTCGGGATGACGGCCTTCCTTCCGATGATAGGCGACGAGGTAAAACTCAAAATTCAAGTGGAAGCATTCGTGGAATGAAAAATCGGGCGGGGTTGCCGATAATGTCCCATTGTTGGTAAAGTGCGCGCTTTCCAAACTCTATCTTAACTATCGGCGAAAAAACTACCCATGAACCAAACCAAGACCCGCTTTGCCCCCAGCCCCACAGGACTCTTGCATTTGGGTAACGCCCGCACCGCATTGTTAAGCGCTTTATTTGGAGAACGCTTCCTGCTACGCATAGAGGACACCGACCAGGAGCGCAGTCGCAGCGAATTCGTTGAGGAACTGTTGGACGACATGCGCTGGATGGGCTTGGCGTGGGATGAAGGCCCACAGTCGGCAAAGGCCAATCCCGACTATTTTCAATCCAAACGGGGTGAAATCTATGCGCGCTATTATGATCAACTGGAGCGCGAAGGGCTTGCCTATCCCTGCTTTTGCACCGCCACGGAGTTGGAGGTCTCTCGCAAAGTCCAACTCAGTTCTGGGCAGCCGCCTCGCTACAACGGCAAATGCGGACGCCTGAACCCGGAAGATATTGAACGCCGCCTGCAAAAAGGCTTGCAAGCGACGTTGCGCTTCCGTGTGCCGCGCAACGAAACAGTGGAGTTTATTGACCTCGTCCGCGGTCCGCAAAAATTCAACACCGATGACATCGGCGATTTCATTATCCGCCGCGCAGATGGCACACCGGCTTTTTTCTTTTGCAATGCCATCGATGACTCGCTAATGGGCGTGACTCATGTGTTACGTGGCGAAGATCATTTGAGCAACACCCCGCGCCAGTTGTTGATTTACCAGGCACTGGGACTCCCGACACCGGAATACGCGCATATTTCACTGGTACTGGGAGACGATGGCGCCCCCCTATCCAAACGCAACGGCAGCCGAAGCCTGAACCAGTTACGCGAGGAGGGCTATTTTCCATTAGCCTTGCTTAACATGCTTGCCCGCGTTGGCCACCATTACGAGAACGAAGGTTTGATGAGTTTTGAGGAACTCAAAAAGTATTTCGACATCGGCCATCTGGGCAAATCCCCTTCACGCTTCGATATTACCCACTTGCAGCACTGGCAGGAAGAAGTCGTGCGGGTTGCCAATGACGAAACCCTTTGGATCTGGCTGCATAAAGAAACACAGGGCTTGGTTCCTCTGCAAAAACAGGCTTCATTTTTGGATATTGTGAGGACCAATTGCGTATTCCCCAGTCAGGCGGATGACTGGGCTAGAATTCTTTTCACTGACGAATTGATGCCCACTATGGAAATAGTCAATGTGGCCAGACAGGCGGGTGAGATGTTTTTTCTCGCCGCATTGGATGCCGCTATTACAGCGGGTGACGATTTCAACGCATTCATGGCCCAACTAAAAAACCAATCAGGGGCCAAGGGTAAGGCGTTGTTCATGCCGTTACGCGCGGCGTTGAGCGGACGGACAGACGGACCCGAACTGGCTAAGCTTTACCAAGCGCTGGAACCTCACCTGTTGCGCAAACGGCTGGAAGAATATGCCGGGGTGGCGGGGTGATTAGATTATTGAGAACATCGACTCGGTTTTTAAAACCGAGTTACAGATACCCCTCACCTACATTGCGATGGGGTGAACATTTAGTGTCAATCAAGGATTTAATATGATTTATACTCTAACAGTTGACAGCCGTTCCGGTATGTATTGGGAGCATGATTGTATCCGCGTTATTGAAATTGATGAACGGGCAACTCTTAATGAACTTCATAATGCAATTCAAGACGCTGTTGGTTTTGGTCGTGACCATCTTTACGCATTTTATGCTGGTCGCAATGAATCTAATCGTAAGGTTATCTTCGGTGATGCCGAAAGCTGGGAAGAAAGAGAAGAAAACTATTTCAACATTTCTCTCAATCAAGTCTTTCCACTTCCAAAAGGATTGATGCTATATTATTTGTTCGACTTCGGTGATAAATGGATATTTAAAATTAAAAAATCTCGAAAGCTCAAAGAACCGGAACTAACAGTGGCATATCCTAAAATAATTGAAAGTCAAGGGGCTAATCCAGAGCAGTATCCCCGTTATAACGACGAGTAGCCTGTTTTCTGGGAGACCGTCCGCCATATATACGCCCCCATGTCGGCAAAGGGTTGCCGACCTACAGTCCTTGATACGCAGTAGGTCGGCAACCCTTTGCCGACATTTGGTCGTATATATATAAGTAACGAATAGATATAGAAAACGCTGTAACTCATGGCTTGAGTGGATATCAATTCTTATATTCAATTAGCTCTAAAGCATGAAAATGCTGTAAGTCGGAGGTTTCCGATAAAGTCTAATCAAACATATCCATCTGCGGTTTCACCGGCTTGGGCGGACTAAACAGATCAAGGCTTAAGGGTATGTTTTCCAAGAATCCCAACCGAGCATGGGCTTTCTTAAATCGCTGTTTGATCATATCGGCAAAAATGCCTTCGCCTATCATCCGCTCGCCGAAATTCGAGACGTTCTCAAGCCCACCCCTTGATTGGCGCACCAAACTCATCACATGCTTGGCACGGTCGGGATAATTAGCTTCCAACCATTCTACGAACAAATCCTTGACCCCCAGCGGCAAGCGCAGAAACACATAGGATGCCATGCAAGCCCCGGATTCTTTGGCGAGGGACAGCACCTTCTCGATATCCTGGTCCGTCAACGCCGGGATGATAGGCGCGACGATCACGCCAACGGGTATTCCCGCCGCGCTCAATTGACGCACTATTGCCATTCGTCGCAACGGGGATGCCGCCTTTGGTTCCAAGCGGCGGGCGATTTCCGGCTCCAACGTGGCAATCGAAATCATCACGCTGACGAGGTTCTTCTCCGCCATGGCGGCCAATAGGTCGATATCCCTGGCTATTAACGATCCCTTGGTGGTTATCATGACGGGATGGTTGAATTCGGCAAGCACCTCCAAAACACGGCGCGTCACGCGTTGCTTTTGCTCTAGCGGTTGATAGGGGTCGGTGTTGGCCCCCAAAGCCAAGGGTGCAGGACGATAAGCGGGCCGGGACAGTTCATGGCGCAATCGCTCTGCCGCATTTTCCTTGACCACAATCTTGGTCTCGAAGTCCAACCCGGCTGAAAATCCAAGATATTCATGGGTCGGTCGCGCATAACAATAAATACAACCGTGCTGGCATCCGTGATAGGCATTGACCGAGCGGTCAAAGGGAATATCCGGGGATTGGTTGTGACTGATGATTGATTTTGCCTGCTCAAAAGAAACCTCAGTTTTGATGGCACAAGACTCATCTTCCCAAGCCTCGTCCCCAGCCAAAACCTCGGCGGAACGTGTCAGC
>QJPH01000287.1 GCA_003242955.1 Candidatus Methylumidiphilus alinenensis | reverse complement strand
CCCGGTGCATTGCGCCAAGGCCGTGAAACGGTTTCTGGAAGATCACAATGTGTCGTTTGCCTTCCTGCCAGCCTATTCGCCCGAGCTTAATCCAATTGAAGAGGCGTTTTCAAAGATCAAACACTATATCAGAAAATGCAAGCCTAGGACGGAGGAAACACTTTTTGATGCCATCGGAAACGCTATCGCAACAATTACTGAGGATGATGTAATTGGGTATATCAATCATGCCGAAGAGTACTTACAAGTAACTGGTTGATATTAAAAATGCTGTATGAGTATGAAACAATTAATACAGCATTTTTAATATCAGAGAGTTACTTTTAGGTCATATTATTTTGCAAGGCACATGCACGCAAGATGGTTTGATTGAGCGTCCTTTATTATTACCCTTTGTTAAGAAAAAATGCTGTACATAAATACAAACCGGGACTCATTGCGATGTATTAGCATCTAGGCCGTCCAGATTAGGAAGATGTTTCAGCAAAACCCAGAACGTCGTCGTTCCGGCATGGATCGCCGGAACCTAGGCTCCATGGACGGCGTGGCTTTGGGCATTCATGCAATCTGAATTCCATCGGTCCATGCCGGAATAGCTGAAGAATCTTCCTAATTAGGTACATTTATGAAAAGGGTATGTGAGTGTGGAGAAATCATTATGTACAGCGTTTTCATCTTTAAAATATCCCTAATAAAGGATATTCAGTTAACGCTTCAAGTTAACTGAATGTCTTGCCCTTTCATGCAAGTTATCAAGTAACTCTTTGATGTTGAAAACGCTGTAATTGCCAAAATATTGACCACCAATATCGCTTCATTTGGGAAAATGCACAAACGAATCGCCTTGGCTTATTCTTTAATTTGACGAAAGAAGAGGTAGAGTTTGCTAACTCCCGTGGCACTGAAGACCCAAACGCGATGTTGGATCTCATCAGCATATCCAAAAACTTGGATTTTCACTCATAAGCTGGTAGGATCGGGCAACGGCTTTATCGATACCCGACATTCTCAACGTGGTAAGATACCGTAATAGCCATGCCGGGTATCGGCTTTATCGTTGCCTGACACTTCTGACCAATGATCCAAGGTACACCAACATGCCAAGCCGTTTTGAGAAAGTTATTCAGCAAGCATCAACCTTGCCTATCGAAGTTCAGGACGAAATCGCCGAACAATGGCTGGAAGATATTGAAAATGAAATGGGATGGCAGAAAACTTTGCAACAGCCGCAAGAAAGGTTGTCAGAACTAGCACGGTTAGCTTTGCTGCAATCCTCTCAAGGGAAAACTCTGGCAAAGGGTTTTGATGAAATCTGAGCTAACCCAAGAATTTTTAGATCAGTTCCGCAATTTGCCGGAGCGAGTAAAACAAACAGCCAGAAAAAACTATCGTTTATGGAAGCAGAACCCACGACACCCCGGCGTTGAGTTTAAAAAACTGAATACTTCCATGCCGGTGTATTCGGTTCGAGCAGGCATCGGTTGGCGGGCGGTAGGGGTTATGAAAAATTCTGACACAATTGTGTGGTTCTGGATTGGCCCACACAGCGAGTATGACAAGCTACTTAAAAATTTATGAAAGGCCAAGGAGTGCTGATGAACGAAGCGCATCGTTCGAGTAGGGTGACGAGTAAACGAGCAAAGAGAAAAAGAAAAAAACCATGCAACCCCGGCTTTCTCCACAAGTGCGGCAGCCCAACATCCATGTCGATGCGTATCGACACCCCTGACGATGAAAGCGCCATACTGCAACCCACGGATAACATCCCTCCCAGGGATGTTATCCGTACTTTCATGGCAACCCGGCGTTCAAGGGGACGCTGGGTTGCGCTTTGGTGTTTTTCCCATAGTTTAGTCCGGCCCGCGCCCCTTAGCTCGGGTGTTATGAACCTATCCGTCCCTTGACCATCTCCCGGACATCCGCGCAAGGATCGTCGATGAGCTTCCGCACCGATGCCAGCGGGGCGCGTTCCGCCGCAATATAACGAATCAACCATTCCACATCGTTCAGCATCACCACTAGAGAATCCGGTTCCATGCGTTCGGCGACGATCCGCCGCACTTGCAAATCGACATCGTGGGCCATCAGCCCTAGGCTGGCAGGTGGCAGGCGTCCCGCCACCTGTTTGCGCACATGCGCATCGGGGTCGCAGATCATGCGGAACAAACGCCCTTCAGGCATGCGTTTGGCGACATAGGCACGGACTAGGTAGTCTTCGTCGCCCACCATTGATTCCAATTGATCCACTGGCAACCGGTCGGCGACGGTGATGCGCACTTCCCGGTCAGGGTCGTTACGCAACCTCGCCAAATGCTCAATCGGCAAGCGATAGGCCACGGCACGGCGCACCACCTCGTCTTCGTCGTCAATGAGGGCCAAGACCGCATCCGTCGGCACATAGCGCACGGCGATGGCGCGGCGTTCCCAAAAAACATCGCAGAGATAATCGGGGGCCAACTCAGGGTTGCGTTTGAGAAATCGGTCGATTTGCCTGCCGCTTTCGGCTTGCACACACACATCGCCCGGCTTGCAGCGGGAGGAGGGGCGCAGGGTTTCTTGGAATGGACAGGCCGAGCAGTCAGCGGTGGGCGGGGCTTCGATATCGCTCATATATAATATCCTGATTGGCAAGATGCTTTATCTAAACTCGAAACACCGTCGTATGTCGCTGTTAAAAAAACCGCAATCGCGGTTAAAAACCGCTCCCACAGCTTTGTAGTTATGGTTGAATTTGCACCAAACCGCCTGCGGCGGCAGCTTGGCGATTTTCCCATTCCGCTAATGTGTAGGTTTTGACGCTAAAAGCATGTAACGCACCAGAAGAAAGCCAATGCGACACCGGGGCTAATACGGTCTGTTGGCGTTTGACCAGAGGTAAGCCTTGAAACACTTCGCTCACCACGATGGCGGAAAAGTTGCAGCCTTCCCCTTCCAGATAGACTTGCGCTTCGGGTATGGCCGCTTCAATCGCTTGTTGGATTTCCATGGTTTCCATCGTTGTCAAGCCTCTTCTTTCTGGGCTGTGGCTTTTTCAAGAAGGGGTTTCAAGCTACCGTTCCGGCCCATTTCCTCGACAATATCGGCACCACCGACCAATTCACCCTGTACAAACAATTGGGGGTAAGTCGGCCAACGTGAGACGGAAGGCAGTTTCTCTCTGATAAACGGGTTTTCCAGCACGTTGACATAGGCAAAGGGTATCCCTATGGATTGCAATACGGCAACTGCCTTGGCAGAGAAACCGCATTCGGGTTTGGCCGGCACGCCTTTCATATAAAGCATTACCGGGTTGGTTTCTAGCTGTTCGCGGATTTTATCTTCAGTTTTCATAAGGATCCCAGGGTTAATGCTTATACTGGTTCCCAAGCACCAGCCTGGGAACCTTTGCCTTGCAAGCTCCAGCTTGACTTAACACCGGAAGCAGGAGCTTCCAAGACTGCATTCCCAAGCTGGAGCTTGGGAACGAGCAAACCATTTCACAGCAAATACGGCTTTGCGATCCATCGCCTCAACACGGTGGTGTCCCGTTCCGGCAGATAAGCATAGTCCTTCATCAAATCCAAGTGGACCGATTCGCCCACATGAGGTGAAACCTGTCCCTTTACCATGTAAAAAAACCAAGCGAAGGGGTAACCGGCCTGGATATCAAAACGGCTAATCAACGTGGCAAGAGCTTTGCCTCTTTTGGCCTCGGGGCTTTCCAGCCTAGGGACATCGCGCTTTTGGTTTCTAACCACATCCACGTTCATGATTTGTTCGCCGTGTTTGCCCTTATGCTGGTTCAAACGCAGGCTCCAGTGACTGCAAAAGACACCTTGCTGACCGGCACTGCTGGTGTTCCAATCGTCCATAAAGCGTTGCGCAGGATGACGGTCAACCCGATGCTTGCCCAGTTCGTTCATGAATAGGGCCACTTCGGTTTTACGGCGGTAAGTGTAACGCGACGAACCAACGGCAAAGGGATCGACTTTCAGCGGGTTTAAAGGGTCGATCAATTCTTCCAAATCATCAGGTGGTTGGTCAGCATCAAACAGATAGCGGTCAGCTACTTCTTGGGTCCTGTCCACCTCAATCTGCACAAAATCCTCGGCCTTTGAACCGGTTCTAGCCACCAGATAAAGAGTGACTCCCTTGTGCCGGGTGCCGAGAAAACATTCCTCTTCACAATAATCCAGCAAGGTTTTGAAGTTCTGACCACATTCAATGAAGGTTCGTTCCGCCCATTCGTTCAAATCGTTGGCGATACGGACTCCATCCGGTTTAATGACACCGCCTAGGCGATACCATTCGTGACCAACCCGTGCCAACTGCAAGGGGTAGTTAGGGTAAGTTTTCTGGATACGTTCCAACAGGCCCTCGTCGCCTGGGCCAACTAGGGTTTGCTTGCATAGCCTACCTAGGGTGTGACCGTTAAATCGGACTGGCTGGGTTTGCTCCTGATCGTTGGCATCAAGTTCCGGGTTACTCATCGTCGCTCACCTCCGCCAGCACTAAGCCGGTCGCATGGCTGATTTCCGATGTGAATTTCATGCAGTGTTCACGCCCGTCGACCAAGTAAATATTATAACCCGGACGAATAGAGTAAGGCTCATAGACACCCACATCGTCGTCCATGCAATGGGTAAAATGGATTCTTGGATGCTGGTCTCTTAATTCGGCAATGCTTTGCCCCGACAGGCCAGTCGCTTCCAGTTGCAACGCTATGGCTTCGATGGTTTGCGGGTTTATCATTCGGCTTCTTCCTCCACCAAGTATTCCGAATCAAAACGGACCCGCTCTCGGATGGAAACCCCTATGATTTTAGCCAGCCACGGAGGTGGGCTACCCGCGAGTATGGTTTGTAGCTTCGCCAGTAGCTCAGGGGCTTCGGACTCTTCCGCCTGCTTCATCGGGTAAATCCCCGCCTTGATCACCTTAGCCGCCGCTGGCCCGCCAATGGACACCACATACAGGACTTGGCAATCCTTGATGAGTTCGGCTCGAAATGCATTGCGGTCTTCTGCTTCTTCCGCATCCAACGCAGAGCGGACATCAATCAGGCGTAATTCATCGCGACTGACTTGATAGACCAGAAAGCGCAGGCAAGAGCCGAAATGCCCGTCCATGCGTTCGGCGGTGTTGGAGGCTATGGCCACCCGGATTGAACCCGGCATATCGCCATCTGAATAGTGCATGGGTTCAGGCAAACCGGCATCGGCTGCTTCGCCCCACAGAATGCGCACGGCTTCCTTGTAATTGGGGATGGACACCACATCCAAATGCTCAGTGTCCTCTTCACCGTCAGGGCTTCCCAAGCCTGTTTTCAGTTGAGTCACGGTGACGTGGCTGAGTTTTTCCTCGGTCAATGGAGAACCCAGTTTTTCGATCAACACTTCCAGCAAATGCCGGGGACTCACATCGGGTAACACACGGGCTGCAAGGCCGATGCGCAGGGCTATTTCACGGGTAAGTACGTTTTCGGTCATGTCCACCTCTTTTAGCAGTACCAAGGCTTGCCTTGGAAAAGATGCAAATAATTCGCAAGCCGAGCCTTGCGCTTTAGGTTCAATCCCCGCCACCGCCTCGCTTGGCCCTGAGCGTAATCGGCAATTTGGGCTTGGCTATGGGTTCCAAGTAGAACTTCTGCCCGTCCCCCAACACCACTTCACCGCCCCATTTTTCCTCGGCCTCAAATTCCAAGGATTCAATGGTTTCTTCCAAATCCTTTTTCGGTACATAAAAAACAAGCTTATCGTTGGAATTTTTACTGATCATCACTTCGGGCATAGCTTTCTCCGGGGTATGGGGCGGTGCGCCAAAAATCTATATCGTTTGCATGCTCAAGTGTCACAGCCACAAAGCTAACTTAATGACAGTTCCACTTTCAAATGGAAACCAGAATAAAGCCTGCGGCCTTTCCAATGGGTTCTGCAACCACTGTGCCATCATGCAAATATTTTCCAATTGATTGAAAGAATGACGGTTTGTTCTCGGCAGAAAACCTTCGGCACTGACTCATGCCGACAAAATGACACTGAATTTGTAGGTTTTGCGACAATTTAAGGCTTATCAATCATATTAAGGCCGATATTCCGCACTAGTTTTAGGTGTTTCACTGATCCGTACCGCGATCACCTCTGGCCAAATCATCCTGGCACGCTCGTACAAATACCGTGCAATATGTTCGGCTGTGGATAGACAAGGTAGGACATCGTTAAGGTGTCGATGGTCCAGTTCATTGTCGATGATGTCTTTAAACAGACCGAGGGAATTGTAATCGACGACAAACCCGACTGGATTCAAGGTTTCCGAAGCAAGGATGATTTCCGCGACGTAATTGTGTCCATGCAGTCTGCCACAGGGATGCCCATCCGGGAGTCCGTCAAGGACATGGCTGGCACTGAACTGAAATTGTTTCGATATCGTATACATGAGAAACGTTGGTTTTTTTGAATTAATCTTTGACTGCTTATAGATGGCCGCACTTTGATAAGCAGCAACAAGTCGCCGCACTCCGTTTGCTTTCTTTCAACTTACAACACACACAAAGCCTTATTTTATCTCAGCCCTACCCGCCATTCCTGTCGCTGAAAACATTTTTTTACAATATCTTAGGCATTGCGTGACAAATTAGCAAAATTGACACATCCTGATTAGGATGTTTTATGACCCAAGGATCCCATTAAACCGACATCGGGTGTTAAAATACTGTGATAGCTGTTTTACCCAAGACCGTCCGCACTAACCCCAACAATAATTAACGGAGAAATCATGCGATCAATTCGGGAAACCAAGATTGGCATTTTTGGCTTAGGCTACGTAGGGTTGCCGCTTGCCGTTGAGTTTGGCAAACACCTGCCCACAATTGGCCTTGACATCAACATCCGACGTATCGAAGAATTGCACTCAGGGTTCGACCGTTCGCTAGAATGTTCCGCAGAGGAGCTTCGCCAAGCAGGGAAGCTAACTTATAGCACCGAACCTTCCGAGCTTTCGGATTGCAATGTGTACATTGTCACCGTCCCCACCCCTATAGATGCTTACAACCGTCCCGACCTGACACCACTGGTCAAGGCCAGCCAGGCGGCGGGTAAAATCCTTTCGCCTGGCGATATTGTCGTTTATGAATCCACCGTTTACCCTGGTGCCACCGAGGAAGTTTGCGTACCTATTCTGGAGGCCCAGTCCGGCTTGACATTCAACCAAGATTTCTTTTGCGGTTACAGCCCCGAACGGATCAACCCCGGTGACAAGCAACATCGGGTCACCACAATCAAGAAAATCACTTCAGGTTCCACGCCTGAAATCGCTGACTTTGTCGATGAGTTGTACCGGCTCGTCATCACAGCAGGAACCCATAAAGCCAGCAGCATCAAAGTGGCTGAGGCGGCCAAAGTCATTGAAAACACCCAACGCGATGTCAACATAGCACTGATTAACGAACTGGCAATCCTGTTCCATAAGCTCGGGCTTAATACACTGGAAGTGCTTGAAGCAGCTGGCAGTAAATGGAACTTCCTGCCTTTCCGTCCGGGTCTTGTGGGCGGACATTGCATCGGTGTCGATCCCTACTATCTTACTCACAAGGCGCAGGAAGTCGGCTACCATCCCGAAATCATCTTGGCCGGACGAAGAATAAATGACGGCATGGGCGAGTATGTAGTGCAGCGCCTGATCAAGCTAATGACCAAAAGGCGCATCCATGTCAGCCAGTCGAACATATTGATCCTTGGTCTGGCCTTCAAGGAGAACTGCCCCGACATCCGCAATACCCGCGTCATTGACATTATCAATGAATTAAAGGGTTACGATGCCAATGTTGATGTGTATGACCCTTGGGCAAACCCGGAAGAGGCGTTGCATGAATACGGCGTCCAACTGCTCCAGGGACTTGAACCGGGCCATTATGACGCTATAGTCATCGCAGTCGCTCACGACGCGTTCCGCAACATGCTGGGGCCGGAAAGGATCAAAGAGCTTGGCAAGCCAGCATCAGTGGTTTTCGACGTGAAACATACTTTGCCCAAAGATTACGTTGACGAATATCTCTAACAACCCATCAGAAGGAAACACAATGAAAATTCTGGTCACCGGAACGGCTGGCTTTATCGGCTCCCACCTCGCCCATGCCTTGTTGGCGCGGGGCGATGAAGTCATCGGCATTGATAATGTCAACGACTACTACGATGTCAGCCTAAAAGAAGCGCGCTTGGCGCGGTTGAAAACCAACCCCGGTTTCACCGAAGCCCGTATCGCGCTGGAAGATCGCGATAGCATCAACCAGATATTTGCCGGACACAGCCCACAGCGGGTGGTGAACTTGGCAGCACAGGCGGGGGTGCGATATTCCTTGATCAACCCCCAAGCCTACATTGATGCCAACCTAGTGGGTTTTTGCAACATCCTCGAAGCCTGTCGGCACAGCAAAGTGGAGCATCTAGTCTACGCTTCTAGCAGTTCAGTCTACGGAGCCAACACGTCCATGCCATTTTCCGTGCATGACAACGTGGACCACCCGGTCAGCCTCTATGCCGCATCTAAAAAAGCCAACGAGTTGATGGCGCACACCTACAGCCATTTGTTCGGTTTGCCGACAACGGGACTGCGCTTTTTCACGGTATATGGCCCGTGGGGACGGCCGGACATGGCACTATTCATGTTCACCAAGAATATCCTCGAAGGAAAACCCATCGACGTGTTCAATTTCGGGCAGCACAAACGCGACTTCACCTACATTGATGACATCGTCGAAGGCGTGGTTCGTACTTTGGACCATGTGGCCGAGCCTAATCCCGACTGGAATGGCGACAATCCCGACTCGGGAACTAGCAAGGCACCCTACCGGCTTTATAACATCGGCAACAATCAACCGGTAGAATTGATGCGCTTCATCGAAGTGCTAGAAAAGAATTTAGGCAAAACCGCCGATAAAAACTTCCTGCCCATGCAACAAGGCGACGTGCCTGCCACTTACGCCAACGTGGACGACCTCATGCGCGATGTAGGCTACGCACCGAAAACGCCCATCGAAACGGGCATCGCCCGCTTCGTGGAATGGTATAAAGACTATTACGCCGTCGCATAGTACAGCGTTTTCAACATCAAATAGTTCCGCATTACGAGAAAGGAAAAAGAAGGTCTCACGCAACGGCGCAACGACGCAACGTAAAAGCGCAAGTTTGGATGACACCACGCTATGCCATCCATGGAACCTAGGTTCCGGCGGTCCCTGCCGGAACGACAAGGAAAGCTTTAATTCAACAGCATTGCCTCAATAGCGCTACCACAGCAGCAATTCTCATTTTGAGCCAAAACGATGTTTGTGGCCCGTCATTCCGGCAGGGATTGCCGGAATCCAGTCCACAGGGATGTGAAACTGGGGGCTAAATAATAATATAAATCAAATATCTGCGCGAACGGCGAGATACCGTCCATGGCTTCTGGATTCCGGCAATCCCTGCCGGAATGACGAAGTTTTTGCCAAAATAAGAGTGCTGCTACCACAGCAAAGTCATTGCGCCAGCGCGGGGTTGATCCAGCCTTGCTGGGCAAAGTATTTCGCCAGTTCGGCGGCAATTTTTTCGGCAATTTTCTTTGCCTGCGTCGCCGAAGCCGATTTGTAAGTCTTGACCCCAGTCATCGCCGCGTTGGTGGCCAAAACCGCCGCAGTACCAGCACCCGCCGCCGCGCCAGCCGGTCCCATGATCCCTGCGCCTGGCATGTTGCCGCTATCGGCATGGGCATTGAAGGCGATGATTTCCTCCAATTCCGAACCCCCCGGTGCCAGGACGCTAACCGCAGCATCGACCGAAGATTGGCCCATCCCTAAGCCGATCAAGTTCCGGCGCAGGCGGTTGCCTTCGTCGATCTTAGTAAATTGCCCGGTAATTAGTATCGAACCCTTGGTGATCGGCATGTTACGGTCGGCGCGCAAAGAGTTCAAGCCCATGCCTGCAATTTTCGTTGTCAACTCAGTCGCCAGCGCATCGGCCACTTCCCTGCCCACCTGGATTTCCTCGGCAGTCTGGTCCTTGTTTTCCATGTTTCTGCCTATTTTTGCGAAGATGCTGGAGTTTTCCTGGATATCCGCAGGGCTTACGGCGAAATTATAAATCAGCACCCGTTCCGGCCTAGGCAGGCCGGTATAGGCAACTTCATTAGTTGCCCGGACATTCGTTTTGGCACAGCCGGAGGCCAACAGGACGAGAGCCAAGGGTGCAAGATATTTCAACAGGAATGTCATACGCATAAAACAATACCTCTTTAAGTTTGATAAACCGACTGCATCACTTGATGGCTTACCACGCCGCCGCACCGTGCGGGGTCATGACGGCACCGTTGCCGTGCGGTCCTTCGACGGCGGCGCTACCGTGATTCCAGGCGGCTTCGCCACCATGTGCACCATAGGCCGCGCCTGCACCGTGGTTCCACTCCGCCTCCCCGCCACGCGCACCATAAGCCGCGCCAGCACCGTGGCTCCATGCCGCCTCGCCGCCGCCACGGCCATAGGCAACACCCGAACCGCCACCCCCTGCCGCGACACCGCGCGGCCCGGCCGCCATCCAAGCACTGGCCGAAAGTGGCACCGACATCGCCAAAACTAAGACCGCAATAAAACGCAAGGTAGATACCTGGTTCATAATGTTAACCTCGATTATTACTGGGGTGGGTTATCGATTTTTGAAGTAAATTCGATTTCCTTTGCACCAAGGGGCTTCTTGAACACAAATTGACCGGCATTCAATTTGGGCTTGAGATTCCAGTCAAAAAATTCGACTTGGAAACGCGGGAAGTTGGTGACGGACTTGTAGGTAGTCGCCAAACGCCGGGGCAGCGAGTTGGCATCAATCCAGACTTCCCAATTCGCCGCTGGCCCCATGAAGGCGAAATGTTCACACGCTACTCCGTCCACTTTGGCCGGCCCCACCACGATGGCATGGGTTAAGCCTTTGGTCAGTTCGGCATAGGGGCTGCTCATCAGAAAATCCGCTGACGGGAAGTCGATACCGGCCTTTTCCATCACGAAGGGCAACATCTCGTCTATCGTCCCCGGCGCCTTGGCCGTGGCATAAAGGTTCTTTTGGATGTCCAATACTGTGACATTGACACCGTCATAATAGAACCGGAAGTGTGGCAGGTCGCCCGCCACATTGGAATGTAATTTATTGGGCCTCTCCAAAGCAACCTCAGACTCGACAAAATGGGTCAGGAACTGCCCGGTTTTAGCCGGTATTTCCACCGTGCTGCGGGATCGGTAGGTGAACGACTTGGCAGCGGCCAGCTTGTCGCTCATGGTTTTCAGGCGGTCCAGCGCCTGCTGTTCGATGATGGGAGCGGGAGCCTCCAATGCCGGTTTAGTGAGCGGTTGTTCAGCCGCTTTCGCCACGGGTTCCGGCGTGGGCATGGCGGATGTCGGCTTATGGGCACATCCTTGTGTAACCAGTGCGAAAACCATCGCGGCTAAAAGTGCCGGGCGGGAAGATGTCAGTGCTACCCCGTGTTGTTTACTATGCATGTTCGATCCTCTGTATCATTGTGTTTAAAGTTTTTCAAGCTGGTTACAAACCCCGTTAGACAGACCGACTCGGTCTTTTCTTTATCAACTGATGTTACGCACCGCGGTAAGGTGCAATCCACTAGGAGCTTTAGCCCTTGTCGTCAAAGGAAGAAGCTCTTGCTGCGGAAAAACCGGTTAGGCCCGCACTGTCAACCTGCCCATTGCCATCTCACCCATCACTTGCGCTTTTACGTTGCGTCGTTGCGCCGTTGCGTGAGACCTTCTTTTGACTTTCTTGCAATGCGGCATGTCATTCAATGGGCGAAGATTTTTTGTCTCACGCAACGGCGCAACGACGCAACGTTAAGAGCAAAGCAAAATCTACAAGGCCCACCATAAACTGAGGCTTGCCATTCCCTTCGACAAGCTCCAAGTAGTTTGGACGCTGGATGCATTCGCAGCATCATTGTCCCTAGGTTTACGCCTAGTGGGAATTGTTGCCCACCAACGTATGTAACTTAGTTAATAAGGTGCCGGCACCACTTGGTAATAGACCGATGAATTGCCGAAATACGGTTTGAACCAATTCGGGCCGCATTGGTAGAATTGGATATTGCCGACCATCGCGCTGCCGCACAAACCGGGCAACACGGTCACTTGGGTACCGTATGGCATCTGCGACGGGTAGGCCGAGCCTTGTTGATAGTAGACAGGAGGCGGCGTCGAATTGGCCGATGCCACCGCCGCACCGGCCATTGCCCCCACAGCCAGGCCGGCGATCCCGGCCGCAGCCACCTGGCCACTGCTATAGCCTCCGCCGTAATAGCCACCCCCCACCACGGCCACTGGTGGGCGATAGTAACCACCACGGTTCCAAGCGGCGGCACCGCCGTATGGGCCTCGGGCATATCCCGCGCCATTGTTCCATGCTACCGAACCGCCGCCGCGACCATAGGCGACACCCGAACCGCCACCGCCTGCCGCTACGCCGCGAGGACCGGAAGCCACCCATGCGTGAGCCGGCAAAGAGGCAACCGCCACCAAAAAAGTTGCGGCTAGGACAAAACGGATGTAATTTCGGATCATGCCTAACATAACTCCTTACGGCTTCGCTTGGCCCGAGGTCCAAGAGGACAATTTTTCCGCAATCATTTCACTCCATTGGTTGATCGCGTTTTCCGCATCGCCCCACTGCCATTGGAAACCGGCAGCCATCGAGCCTCCGCCGATCCGGCGGTCCACCGCCAACCCCAAAGTTTCGCCCGTCACTGAGTCAGTGATCTTGGCTTGGGCCTGTGCCGAACCGACAAACGGGAAGCTTCCGGTTGCCAAATACTTGAGGCTGCTCACCGCACGCGCCTGCGGAATAATCATTGAGACACTGCGCAAGCCGGGAGTGGCTGCGTCGGCATCGGTCAACGCCACCGAGAGCTTCATGACACCAGGGCCGGGTTTCGTCACAACCTCGAATTTCTTCGCCAATTGCACGTTGAGTTGCTGCGAGAAATAGTTCACCAGCGATTGTTGGTCGGCAGCGGAGACTTTGGTGGTGTCACCGCCCCAGAACGTCACCGGGTCGATGATAATCTTATTGTATTGAGTCCATTGTGCGGCTGGATTGATATAACGCATGCCAGCGGTCTTGTCGTCGTCCTTCCCCATGGGGGTCAATTTGGCGCAGTCAGACCCTAAGAAACTGCAATTGATATCGGTTTGCTTGACCGCCACTTTCTGCGTGGTCGAACAGCCCGTTATTAGCAAGGCGCTAAGCCCCAACAAAGGCAGCGAAAACCAAACGGGGAAGTGACGGGACGTGTTTAGTGTCTTCTCATTCATAGGTGTCTCCTTGATGGTTGATGGTTAATCGAGTCAATATTATGAGCTTAGGTGATATCCAATTAAGAACATCCCATCCAAAGGCCAAGCTGGTGCTTGGCGCTCCCAGAAGGAACGCCAAGCCCCAGCTTGGCAAGGTGATTTGCGGGGGAATTGTTCGTGATTTTCGTGGACAATTCATTTCGGTTTTGGTGGATTCATTATTGGAAATCACCTTATTCAGCGTTTTCAACATCTACGTTGTTACTTGTTGAATCTCATAGTCTTGCAAAGGTTTCTTTATATCAATGACTTGTCTTTTTGTCCAACATTTTTCTTCCTGATTAGGAAGATGTTTCAGCTAAACCCAAAACGTCGTAACTGATCAATCCCCCGGCCAAAACTCGTCGTTCAATAGTTCAAGCTCGGTGTAAGGGCAAACTGACGGAAAAACGGTCTTCGGCAATCCGGTTTCATCGCTCGCCAGTGCCACCGCTTTTGGATAGGCTGAGGCTATTTTTTCGGAGACGAGCCGTTTCAGACTGGGGCTTTCCGCTATCATGTCCTCAATGTCGTTGCGTTGGTTGCGGATGGTGGACCGCCAACTCGTAGAGCGATGTCCCGGCTGAAATTGCCACTTGAGCAAATGCCCGATCAAGACTCGGAAACGGCGGTGCATTTCGCGGCGGTTGTTTCCCATGATGTCTTCCAGTTCTTCGGCAATGTGTTCGAAGTCCAACGCGCTTGTGTGCCCCGACCGCAGCAAAGCGACTTGTTTCAACGCCCAAGCGGAATGGTCGGTTTCATAAATGCTCATGGCATACCTTAATATTCTGATGTTTATGAAATCAAAACTGGGGGTTGTTGATCAGGTAACGTCTCTTCGTCTTCATCCAAGACAGGATTTGTTGTTGCCCTGCAACAGCAGACATCGGGCGCACTTAGAACCTGCGCCCGATCATGGCTCTCTTCAGAACGTCTCAAACTTGTTTAAGTCGATGCCGGGCAATTGTTGCAGCACGTTGATCATAACGTTCCGGTCACACCCGTCGGTCAGCATGGGCAGGCCAACCAGCAACGCAAGCTGTTCTGGGTCATGGACTACCCGGTGGTGAACTAGGGACGCACCAACATAGGCATGCCAATAGGGGACATCTTTCTTCCCGACCGTGGCAAAATGCCAAAGCACGTCAAGCACGACGGGATGGTGTACGCGCGGCCCCCGGCGCCCACCATGGATCAAATCGCCAACATTCTTCGGGTCGGGATTCCCCTTTAAAATATCCGTATAGCGCACCAATGCCCTCGCAAGGCTATGCACGTCGGTCGTAGTATAGACCTCGACACCGTCGGGAAAAGAAGGCATTAATGGGAGGATACCCTCATGGTAATATAAAACGACATCAGCATTTGCATTCATCTGACCACATTCTCCTGGAAAAAAGAAAGTTTATGTACATACTGGCGCAAGCCATGGATGCGACCCTGGCGGGGATCATAAGGGGCATGCTTGTCTCCAACACTCCCGCCTGTCATCTTGTCCGCTAATGTTACGCCTGTTTTTGCCTATGATCTAGCTGGATGTGCCACCATATACAATTCATAGCGGTGGGTCTGCGTAGTCGGCGCGGTCCCAACAAGGTGACCAACAAGCTGAAAAAAGGCCTGAGTTTATTTTTGTATCATTAAAAAAGGGAGCCGCAGGGACGCGGCTATGTTGGATATCTGGCAGGCACTTATTCTTTAATTAGTGGCCTTTCCCGAAAACCAGCGATTCCGGGTGGCGTTCAAGGTAATCAGTCAGGTTCTTGACGGACCGAGCGGCATTCTTCAAGGCTAATAGGGTTTCATTCAACGCAGAGTCAGGGCCCACAGCGCCTTCCACCGTCACGATGGCGGACTGCGCTTTTTGCAAAGTCGCATTCGCGGTATCCAGCGCAGTGGTCGCGGCGGCCATGGACTTTTCGGCACCGGCCAGAACCGGCCTCACATCACGGTGGACATCGTTGACCATAGACCGCGAATCTTGCACCAAGGCATTGGCACTGGTGACTGTCGCTTTGCTTTCCCTCAGAATAGGTTCAAGATTCTGGTTCAACGTAGCCAACGTCTTTTCCATTCCCTCCAAGGTTTTTGTCAGGGCTGCGTTGGACCTCTGCATTTCCTTCGACCCTAGCAGATTGCGGATTTCGCGCAGGGTTTCGCTAAAATCTGCGACCATCTTATCTAGCGGCACGTCTCGCAACTTCTCCATCATGCTTTCGGCGGTACTGCGAAGCTCATCGACGGTTGTGGGGATGCAGGGCAATTCAACGAGACCTTGATAGTTCAGGCGGGTATACTGGGCGGGCTTGTCAGGGTACATGCCAAAATCGACATACAGCAAACCGGTCAACAGGCTTTGCATCTCTAGGCGGGCGCGGAAACCCTCTTTCACCATCTTGTCCGCGTTGGCTTTTTGCCGTTTGGGGTCATTACTGATCTCCTCGGGCCTTCCCTCCATCCCAACAAAACTTTTGCGGTCAATTTCGACGACGACGGGTTTATAAACTTTGGCCGTATTTGGATCAAGCTCAAGCTTGACTTCCGTCACCGTGCCGATCTTGACACCCTGCATTTTCACCGGTGCGCCGACCTCCAAGCCATTGAGCGAGGAATCAAAAAAGATCACATAGCGAATTTTGTCCGCGTTGAAAAATTGCCCACCACCGAACATGAGCAGCCCTACCACCAAAAGCACCAAAGCGCCAACGGTAAAACCGCCAATGGCCATGGGATTGACAGGCTTACTCATAGACTGTTAGCGCAATTAGCGGAAGACTGTTTGACATTTCGCTCGCCTCGGGTCAGAAACTGAATGATTTTTGGATCGGTGGATTCCGCCAATAGCGTTTTAGGGGGTCCAGTGGCGAGCATGGTTTTCGTCTCGGGGTCAAGAAACACCGAATTGTTGCCTATGGCGAAAATGCTGGCCAATTCGTGGGTGACCACCACAATGGTCGTACCCAAGGTATCGCGCAAGTTGATGATAAGATCATCCAGCAGACGCGCGCTAACCGGGTCTAGCCCCGCCGACGGTTCGTCGAAAAATAGAATCTCAGGGTCCATGGCCATTGCACGGGCCAATCCGGCACGCTTCTGCATTCCGCCCGATATCTCGGCAGGGTAATAATCCTCGAAACCGGCAAGCCCGACCAAAGCCAGCTTGTAGGACACGATGTCTTGGATTTCGGCCCGCCCCATGCCGGTAAACTCGGCCAGCGGCAAAGCGATGTTTTCAGACAGCGTCAATGAACTGAACAAAGCACCGCTTTGATACAACACGCCGATGCGCCGCATGATGAGCACACGTTCATCCGCATCTGTCTTCCAAAAATTTTGCGCCTCGTAGAATACATCCCCCTTGGCGGGAGGGTGCAAACCGATTAGGGTTTTTAGCAGTGTGCTTTTACCACAACCCGAACCGCCCATGATAATGAACACGTCCCCCCGGTCGATGGTGAAATTGAGATTCTGCTGAATCAGGAAATCCCCATAGGCCATGGTCAAATCCTTTACCGTGATGTGCGGGTTCGCCACTGGACTGCCTAAATCCCGAGTCGGCTGCAAATCAAGGTGATCAAAGAATCAGCCACGACGATATAGACGATGCTATTAACCACAGCCGCCGTCGCCGCGTCGCCCACAGCCGAGGCGCTGCGCCCACATTGCATACCCCTCATACAACCCGCCACGGCAATCAATATCGCAAACACGAGACTCTTACCAATGCCGATGCCAAAATCGTGCAGATGGACCGCCCGTCGGGTCTCGTTGTAATATTGAATCAAAGACACGTCGAAGA
The DNA here is from genome assembly GCA_003242955.1 of Candidatus Methylumidiphilus alinenensis. Taxonomy (GTDB): domain Bacteria; phylum Pseudomonadota; class Gammaproteobacteria; order Methylococcales; family Methylococcaceae; genus Methylumidiphilus; species Methylumidiphilus alinenensis. Next base: position 11,770 of record QJPH01000287.1, on the reverse strand, counting down.
CACTGACGGTCACCAAAGCCCCTCCTATGATGCCCATCAAGTCGGCATACAAGGCCAGCAAGGGCATCATCAGAACCAGTGCCAAAATGCGCGGCAACACGAGAAATTCAACGGGCGAAATGCCCATGGTCTTGAGCGCGTCGATTTCGCTATTGACGTTCATCGTGCCTAGTTGCGCAGCATAGGCAGCGCCCGTACGCCCGGACATGATGACAGCCGTCATCAAAGCCCCCATCTCGCGCACTGTCCCCAGCCCTACAAGATCGGCAATGTAAATCTGCGCGCCAAACATAGACAACTGAACCGCGCCGACGAAAGCCAAAATCAGACCCACCAATAGGCTTATCAAGGTAACGATGGGAAGTGCCGAAGGCCCTGCATCTTGTATGCACAACACCAGGTCAACGGGACGGAACCGTGCCTTGCCGCGCAGGAAAGCCACTACCGCCAAAATGGCTTCGCCGATGAAATAAACCAAGCCCTTGGCATCCTTCAAACCGTGCAACACGGTCTTGCCAACTTCCGCCAGCATCGATGCCCCTCGCTCCGACCGTCTGGCTCCGCTACGCTCGGGCACCGCGCGCGCCAGAGTAAGCAAGCCTTGCACCCCTTCCGGCAACCCGGACACATCCACTGGGATGCCTTTCTGTTGACACCAATCGACTATTTGGACAAGATAAGCGGGCAAGCGGCTGTCCCACTCCGTTAGGTCGTGAGTTTGCAACAAGACACGGCATAGCCGTTGCCCGGAACTCAGTTCGGCAATCACCGTCCCGACCGGTTTTGCCACCGCCGCCCCCTGGATCCAGACTCCGGTGAATTGGAGAGTGGCGGTGTCCTCTCCCGCAGCCTTGTAGACAATGCCAACCTCCCCCGTATTATCATGTCTTGGGTTTGAATTCATCTGCAACGGTTGGAGCATTCGTTTGAACTTAGATGCCTGTACATAGTGTCTTTAAGATGGCCTTTGCGTTACATTTAACAAGAAAGGCGGCTGAAAAGCCACCCCTATCAATGTTAGCACCGTTCAGCTTTAATTATATTGATACCTATGTCAAAAAATAATCCCGCCGACTCACAGCCGCCCCCCGATCCGGTCAATACCTTAGTCCCCTTTAAGGAAAGTGGGCAAACGCCTGACCTCAATTTGCCACCAGAAATATTTAGCACTGAACAGCTTGACCTATTCCAGACATTCCTCTGCAATGTAGGAGAAAAAGACAAGCTTTCCAATGCGATAGACTTATGGGACAGCGTACCTAGATATTCGATCTCGCAACTGGAAATGAACAAACGCCGTACAACGGATGGTTTTTTGGGACTCCTCGAAATTAGGTTCAAGTACCGTGGCTTGAACTTTCGGGCGGTGATCCAACCGGCAAGGATACGGGAAAGCGACGGCCAAGTTCTCGACTATTATCCAAGCGCAAACGAAGAATTGGTTGAGGACATCCTGCGAAAAATAGCGGCAGAGCGGCTACAAGGTTTCCATGACACTGCAAACGCCAAGGTCGGCGTGTATTTTTCGCTTTACCAAATTCAGACCGAATTGAAAAAGCGGGGGCATACCCGGTCCATTGCGGAAATAAAGCGCTCCCTTGAAATCATGGCAAAGTCATCCATAGAAATCAAATCATTGGATGGAAAAGGAAACGAGGGGACAAGGGTGTCAAACTATCTCCCCGACATGGTTTCGGTGTCCCGTGCGGATTTAATGGCCGACCCCTACAGCCAATGGATGGTTGAATTCCATCCGCTAGTCACAAAAAGCATCATTGAAGCCACCTACCGCCAGTTCGACCTGGACAAACTAATGAGCATGAGCACCCAGCTTGGACGCTGGGTGCACCGTCAGCTCGTCATAAAATATACTTTTGCCTCTCTGATGACACCGTTTGAAATTAGGTATTCGACCATCAAACGGGATAGTTTCATGATCAATTATGGCAGGGAAAGGGCCGGCATCGCCGCGCTGGACCAGGTAATGAGCGAACTTAAGGAGAAAAACATCATCATGGATTTCCAACGTCAGGTAGTCAGCGGTGCGCGCAGGAAAATCTTGGATGTCATCTACACGCTAACCCCCTCCTTGGAATTCATCAAGGAAGCCAAGGCTGCAAACAAGAGGAAAGCCATGGCGCAGGAAAAACTTGCAATAGCCGACAATAAAATCAGCCGGGAACCTGCGGGTGGAAAGCCCTAGGCGATTGCCGAACCGCATTTGAAAAAAACTGTACTAATCCCTTAGCCTGCCGAAGGGTTGAATGGATGGCGGGGAGATTGGAGGAATAGGTGGCATGTCACCCATTGAATGACATGCCGCATTGAGAGGAAGGCAAAAGAAGGTCTCACGCAACGGCGCAACGACGCAACGTAAAAGCGCAAGCGGTGGGTGATATGGCAATGGGCAAGTTGACAGTGACAGGCCTGACCGGTTTTTCCGCTCGCCGCAAACGCTCAATATGACGACAAGGGCGCAATAGCTCCTTGTGGATTGCACCTTACCGCGTTGCGTAACATCCGTTATTAAGCCAGAGCGGTGAAGGAACCTCGTGACCCGTTCCTGTCACTACCATCCTATAGGAATAGGTGGCGAATCAACGCAAGCAGCATCAATCAAACCACCTTATAGGAATAGGTGGCGATTCAAGAGAATCTGACAACACAAGCAGCCCTATAGGAATAGGTGGCGAGTCAGCAAAGCGTAAAACCCTTCGCTGTCATATGGAGGAATAGGTGGCGTTTTGGCATGACGAAAAAATAAGGCCACAGTATGGAGGAATAGGTGGCATATCAAGGTTTAATCATTTATAATCAATACTATAGAATTATAAACTCGCCATCAGGCAGCAACCGTGCGGGTCGCCCCAAGCAATGTGGCCGCTATCCATACCCTAGAGGAATAGCTGGCGATTAGCTAAAGGAATAGGTGGCGATGGGGATTTTATCCACAGGACAAGCGATTTTTTCTTACAAAACAGATCAAAAACCAGTCCCTACCCTAGAGGAATGGGTGGCATATCGCCGTTTTTTATGGAGGAATAGGTGGCGGGTAGCCTGATTTACTAGAGGAATAGGTGGCATGTGGGCTTGAAGCCCCGAAAAATGTTTGCCACCCTATAGGAACAGGTGGCGGTTACATTTTTCAAGTAATTGTAAAACAAATTAATTTTTTGACTTTTTGGCCTCTTATTCTTTTATCCTTTTAAATCTATCCTTCTTTAACCTTAAACACGTTGGAACGGGATGCGGAACGGTGGGGTTCAAGCTACCATAGGACGGCGCAGAATAAACAAACCGACTAATAAAACTGGACTTGCCAAGCTGGGGCTTGGCGTTCCTTCTGGGAGTGCCAAGCCCCAGCTTGGCCTTTGGATCTACGACTAAAAGCAAAGGGGCATGAGCGACCTATTCATCTGCTATTCGAGGACTGACATCGCTATTGCTAGGCAACTGACTGATAAGTTGGAAACAGAAGGTTGGACCGTCTATTTAGATGTGCATACCCAAGTCGGTCGACGTTGGCATCAAGTCATCGAACGCGAGCTTCATGCCGCCAAGGCGGTGGTGGCATTGTGGTCGGCTCGGTCTAGGGACAGCGATTTTGTATTGGAAGAAGCCGACTATGGCAGGCGTCACAATATCCTGTTTCCTGCTTTTATCGAACCGGTGGAATTTCCTTATGGATTTAGCCGCATTCAAACGGCTGATATGATTAGCTGGAAAGGCGAGCCAGACCACCCCGGTTTAGCTCAATTGTTGACCGCACTGAGAGAGCATTTGGGTGTAGGGCGGCAACCCTTTGCCGCCAACGGCGCGATTGATGAAAATCGGCATGGGGATGCCGACCTACGGCCTGTTGAGTTAAGCCGTCATTCCGGCATGGATCGCCGGAATCCAGATTCCATGGACGGCTCGGACCCAGAACATCCCTGTAGCCTAGATTCCGGCGATCCATGCCGGAATGACGATAAAAACCTTAATGCAACAGCCTTGCCCATCCAAACACCCCCGGCAAACGTATTCATCCCCGGCCAAACCTTCCGCGATCCGTTAAAGATAGGCGGCGAAGGTCCGCAGATGGTGGTCATTCCTCCGGGGCGGTTTATGATGGGTTCGCCGCCCGATGAACCGGAACGGTCAGAAGATGAAGGCCCACAACATGAAGTCATCATCCAAACGCCGTTTGCGCTTGGGGTTTGTGCGGTGACGTTTGCCGAGTATGACCTGTTTTGCCAAAACACTCGCCGGGAATTGCCCAGTGATCGAAGCTGGGGACGAAATGATCGCCCAGTCATCTATGTGTCTTGGCACGACGCACAAGACTATTGCGCATGGTTAAGCCAACAGACCGGCCACGGCTACCGCTTGCCCAGTGAAGCCGAATGGGAATATGTCTGTAGGGCCGGGACGCCAACACCGTTCAGCTTCGGCGGCAACATCACCCCGGAACAAGTCAACTACGATGGCAATTATCCCTATGCCGGGGGCAAGAAAGGCCAGTATCGAAAAAAAACAATCCCGGTCCAGTCCCTGCCGCCGAATCCGTGGGGATTGCATGAAATGCACGGTAATGTCTGGGAATGGGTGCAGGATGCATGGCATGGGGATTACAACGGCGCACCGACCGATGGTAGTAGCTTGGGAGTCTGCCGACACTGGCGCGGGCCGTGTGGTTCGCGGCGGGTCCTGGGGCAGCGGCGCGAGGGTCTGCCGTTCTGCGTGCCGTGGCTACTACGGCCCCGACGGCTGCAACGACTACGCTGGCTTTCGTTGCGCCCGAGTTCAGGTCGTGAGCTAAGGCCAGAGGCCAAGCATCCGCCCGGAGAGCCAAGCGGAGCGCCGGCGATCAAGGGCGGAGGCGATGCCGCTGGCCGGGATTTTTTGCCCGTTTGTATCGTTTCCGCGCTCTCGCTGTTATTTATCGTTCCCACGCTCTGCGTGGGAATGCCTCCGGCGACGCTCCAGCGTCGAAGGTATCGAACCGCAGGAGCGGTAAAGGCTGCATTCCCACGCGGGAGCGTGGGAACGATAAATGACGGTATCTACGGCTACGCCACCGCCTTATCATTAACATTCCCCATCCACCCTGCCGCTGCAAGCAACTCTTCCACACCAATATCTAGGATTTCCAAGCCCATCTTTGCGCAGTATTTCTTTTCCTTATTGGTTGGCGATTTGTTCAATACCCAGCCTTTGGGTTCAGCCGCGCTGTAAACAATATCCGACATCACCATGCGCTCGGAATCACGGTTCAATGGCAGCCCGATCAACAGGTATTGTTTGCCCTTGCGATATTCCTTGAGGAATGACGGTATCGCAAACCCCCCCATCAATTCGCTGATGTAATCGACATAATCGGCATCGGAAGCGATGAACTTCGGCGAAGGCAGTGGGCTGCCCATGGGCTTGAATAGGATGGGCAGGGTTGGGTCGGCCTCTTCCTGTTTGATTTCAGTGTATTGGCTACCGTCGTAGTGATGAATCACAAAGCGGTAATCCGTCCCGGCAATACGCGCCAAACCACGGATTAAAATATGCGGCTGACCGGCATAGGTTTCTTGCAACTGCGTATCGCGATTGATGTCGATGGCATAACGGGGCTTCCAACTGGCCAGCCAATCATGTAAAGCGGCACGAGTCCAACGGGTTTGCCCGTAGGTTTTTTCCAAGAAACGCTCGACAAAGCTACGTCCGCGCTTGAGTTCCAGATTCATCGCGGCACGAGGGAATTCGTACATGAGTTTGGGGGCCATCGGCTTGCCGCCATTCATGGCAATAATCAGGCTGTCACTGTCGGCAGGCATGGGTGTGCCCGTCTCTATTTGGGTGACATCGGCCAGGACGCCTGGGCCTAAGTAGGGGACAATCCGGTTTTCATACAAACCGGCCAATATATCGTCGATTTTAGTCATGCAAGAATCTCCTAATTTATAGCGTCTAACGGGTGGCATTTGAAATCATGCCTGGAGTGCAAGGCTTGCCTTGCAAGGGGTGTGTACAGGCAAGGCAAGCCTTGCACTCCTGCATCGGAGCTTAATTCTCCGGTCCAAAACAACGCGGGTAATCGACGCACACTTCGCAAGAAGGCGCACGGCAGACATAGATGCCTTCCGCATCGCACAATTGTTTATACAGAAATTTCTTCCATTTCATATCGCCAGTGTTGGCTGCTGCGACCTGCGGGAAGTTATAGTCAATAAGCTCGCTTAAATCCTGCCGTGACCATAACCCCAAGTCCTGCCATAAATGGTCATCGCCTAGGCAGCCTACTACCAACAAAGAGGTGACCCAGCCGGTTTCCGCCCGTTCTGGATAAGCAGAACGGGTTTGCAAGTAACGGATCAAATCGTCCCGTTCCAACATACGGCTGAAGTCAACCTGACGGCGCGAGGGGGCAATGGCAGGAATTTCCAAGGAATGGAAAAACTCCTGTTGAAGTCCATGGAAATCCGCTGCCTCCAACCCCAAGCGGTCAGGCAATGCCCCTAGGCCAACGCTCCAACTTGCCAGCATCCGGCACAACCATTCCGCATTCGGCGAAAGCCTAGCCAAATGGCATCTAAAATAACGGTAATGCTTTTCGCGGTCAGGAAGGGCAAACTTGGGGATGGCATTCATGGCGTTTTAATACTCGACCAGAATGTCTTCATCGCGGACGATGAACTGACAAGCCAAGCGCCAAGTGGCAGGCATGTCGGTGACGGCGATTTCGTCGATTTCTTTTTGGGTTATCTTGCCCAATTCTTTAAGGACGGCAATTTCTTTGGCTGTCAAGTGACCGCTCATTCGAGGTTTGCTGTCCACACTACTGACCTTGACCAGGCAAGTGCCGCACTCTCCGTCTTTACAATTGAACGGGATCGGAACCTTGTTTTCCAAGGCCAGTTTGAGCAAGGTTTGGGTGTGGCTGCCCGCTACCGCGTAAACGGTTTTGTCTTTGTATTCGGGACTGCTGAAAGTGACTAATGCCATGATGGTTTCCTCTAAACTGTTTGAACGCTTACAACAAGCATATAGGTGAAGGGCGATTAAGCCGGTCTGACCTTAAGTTCCCCGCCCAGTACTTGGGCTTGGCAGGCCAAACGGTTATGCTTGCCGGCGAAGTTGTCGCGCAGTATTTTATCTTCCAACACGGAAGCCTCGCTGAGGTTATTCCAGCCCTCATCGACCTTCATCATGCAGGTTCCACAGTCGCCTTCGCGGCATCCATAAGTGATGCCGGAACCGACCTTCTCGGAAATCTCGATGACACGGGTGCCGGCTGGCACCGTGACGGTGACGTTAATGTCTTCAAATGTAATGGTGGCCTTAGCCATGGTTATCTCCTAGGTTAGTACAGGTGTTATGAGTAAGTTGTTTTCAATAAATCGGACATGTCGATGACGCGGGCTGGCCGACATCCAACCAATTCCTCCGCCAAATCTTGGCCGAACTGGCGGCAAGCTTCGATTTCCTCAAGCGTGGGAATGAGTTTCACCCTTAATCCTTGCACCGGAACGCGTAACTTCAAACCGCGCAAACGGTCCTCGATCATTCTCACCGCTTCGCCGCTCCAGCCGTAAGAACCAAAGGCCGCACCAATTTTGCCCTTGATGTTGATTACGGTCAGCGAGGACAGCAAATCCCAAATGGGCTTTACCGCGTCGCCATTGATGGTGGGCGAACCTAAAACGAAGCCGTCCGCTTCTTCCAATAGATCGGCAAAGGTTTCGGTCTCCCCCCCTTCCAAGTCGTAAAGGGAGGCGCGTACACCTTCCACCCTTTGGGCGGCAGCGTAGATGGCCTCTGCCATGCGGGCGGTGTTGCCATAGGAACTGATGTAAAAAATCAGCAAAGTCTTTTCATTAGGCGAGACTTCGCTCTTCAAACGCGGGGTGGACAGTTCCCGATAGCGTCCCACATAGGCGCGGGGACGGTCGCGCAGGATAGGCCCGTGGGCGGGGGCGATGCACTGCAATTCCAATGGTTCAATCAATTCAAGCGCCTGCGTCACATAATCCTTGAAGGGCCGCATAATATGGGCGTAGTAGTACTCGAATGAAAACCTGAAGTCCCCAACTTTGTCGTTGAAAAGCCTAGGATCGCAGAAATGGCAACCAAACACATCGCCGGAAAAAAGCAGTTTCTCTTCCTTCAAATAAGTGCATTGGGTGTCAGGCCAGTGCAGATAGGGCGTATGCAGGAATTCCAGTGTACGGTCGCCCAAGTCGATGGAATACCCGGTATTGACCGGGGTGAATTCCATGCTTTCCCTTTTTAACAAGGCTTTCAACATCATCTGAGCTTTGAAAGAAATATAGAGCCTGGCATTGGGGCAGCGCTCCATCAACTCTGGCAAGGCACCGGTATGGTCAGGTTCCAGATGATTGAGGACGATGGCCTTGATCTCAGCGTATCCGGCGACTTTTTCCAAACGGGCGAAAAAATCGTCGGCGAATTGCCCCTTGACCGTGTCCACCACCGCCACACCGGTGCTGCCGCGCACCACATAGGCGTTATAGCTGGTGCCATTGGCGGTCTTCAAAATAATGTCAAAATTGCGCAACGTCGGGTCCAATGCGCCAATCCAGTGTACCCTAGGGGATATGGGCACGGGTTCCCTGGCGATGACGGCAGATTCGACGCTGTCCACTTTCATGAACGTGTTTCGTCAAAAGTTTTCGGACAGGTTTCCAATTCTGTCTGCGTGGCACCCTTCGTGTCCAAGCCAATCCATGCTTGGATCAGAACGGGATCAAAGCCCGCCTCGCAACGTTCGCCCACTTGTATGAGCGGGCGGCGAATCAATGCCGGGTCGGCCGCCAATAAGCGCAAAGCTTGTGCTTCGGTCAAATTTTCTGGCGTCACTAAGCCCATTTTCATTGCCTTGGCACTTGGATTGAACCATTCCGTTATCGGGGTATCCCCGAAGAAATGTTTGAGCCGTCCAGCATCCCAAGGCTCGGCCATTAGATTATGTTCGATGACCTCATGCCCAGCGTCACGCAACAATTTTTTTTGCCGGGTGTTGTTGATGCAGCCAGGTTTTTCATAAAATTCAATGGTGGCCATGGCTAATGTGCCCTCAGTTCCGCCATTGCTTGCTCCATCTTTTCCGGCGGGATGCCGGTCAGGGAGCCGGGCGGGTTGATGGATTCCCCTAGCGCGTTGAGGATTGCCCCTTCGATTGGGCAAATACTGGCACACTGTGGATCGGCGAAAGCCCCCTCGCATTCAGTGCATTTTTTAGCATCAATCAGGAAATGAGGCTTGGCCTCATAGATTGCCTCGCTCGGACACACAGGCAAACAGGCCCAGCAATTGACGCAGGATTCGATGATTTTCAAAGCCACGGCACTAATTCTCCCGTTTATCTCGTCCAAAAGGAAACTCAAGGAAGTTCAAGCACTCGCCGTGCCAGTTATAACATTATGACTTTTAATGCAATTTGTGCTTCAAGGCTGTAGTAAGCATAACAAAGGCGGAAGGCTGGATTGTTAGAAAGCTGACAATTGACTTTATCGAAAAGGTTGACAGCGAATCGAGCCAAGCTCATGATTTATCCCTTCACCGATCTAAAAAACCTAGAGGAGCAAGACTATGGCTTACAAACTCGGAGGCCATTTACCCGATCCCGACGACGAAAAGTCCCTGCAAAGCTATTGGAACTTCGGAGCGCAACTTCGCCCACATTTAACCCCTGGTTCTGGAGATGCCGATCTGAGGCCGTTTTCCTCCCCCCGGCATGACCAGGGGCAGACGGGTACCTGTGTAGCGCAAGCCACCGTAAAAGCGCTGGAAAACTTGGAACGGCAACATATTTGCCAAGTACAGGGAATCTCCCACGCGCAACTTGGTGCGGCCGGCCACAAGAACCTATCCGTCTTGGCCCTGTACTATCTCTGCCGCGAACAGATGAATCCCAGCCAAGTCAAGAATGACTCCGGCACCCGCCCTTCGATTGCCTGTGATTGCCTGCAACGCTTTGGCGTATGCACGGACGACCAGTGGCCCTACGATCTCAGCAAGCTTTATCAATCGCCTAGCGTCATGGCAATGAGAGATGCCTACATCCATAAAGTCAGTGCCTACTACCGCATCACGGAGACCGGTCATGACCGTGTGCAAAGTGTCATAGACGCACTGCGGGCAAATCATCCTGTCATTTTTGGCACAACCATCGGCGAAGACTGGCAGGATTACAAAGCGGGACAGGTTTTGCAACTGCCCAGTAACCCTGAAGGGGGGCATTCGACTCATCTGGTTGGATGGGACAACAGCCGAGGGGTCTTTATTGGGGAAAATTCCTGGGGAATGGATTGGGGGGAAAAGGGGTTTTATTTGTTGGCGCCGGAAGTCGTTGCCGACCCCATCAGTGTGGATTTTTGGGTCATCACCGGAACTTGGGAGGAAGTACACGCATGAACATCAGGCATTTTTCCATTATTGGCTTTGTGTTGTTGTTAATTGTGCTTAGTGGCTGTGCAGGTTCGGGGGGCAAATCCGGCCAGAGTGGCATCGAACAGTCTTGCAATAGTTTTTGCCAACATGCGCAAGCGTTGCAATGCCCTGAAGGGACGCCTCTGCCCGATGGGACATCCTGCGCGAAATTTTGCATCGACACCGAAAATGCCGGGCACGACTTGAATACCGCTTGCAGGATTAAGGCAAAAGACTGCGCCGAATTGGCGAAATGCCCCTAATAGTAAATGTTACGCAGATGTGTAGGCCGTACCCGGATTGCGCCGTAGGGGCGACCGGCCGGTCGCCCCTACTCCATCGGGCTACCATACTGAGATTCAACGGCATGGTGTAACGTTAGGGATAGCTTGCCGTCCGCGGGGATTCGGGCGTAGGCTCGGTCGTCATCGTTGCGGGGGTCTATTGGGGCGTTTGCGGCGGCGGCAAGTTGGCTGGCGGTGGCGGATGCCATTCGTTGCGGTTCTGGTATATAAACTCTTGCGGCACCGGAACCTTATGCCCTTGGACATACATGCATTGGATATAGTCGATGTCATAACGATGTTGGGCCTCCTCCTTGGAATCGGGTGCCTTTGGCAAGGCCAGAATTTGATCGCGGGCGGTATCCCTGCAAGTCGCATCGTCAGCGTGGAAACGGGCAAAATCCTTGCCTCCGCCCGGCAATACCAAAACGCTGGGCCCATTTGGCAATGTAGAACATGAGCTTAAACCGATGGCCAGCAGCGAATATTTTACTGTCTTTAACATAAAACCCTCATTCTTAGGGGACAATTTTCTGCCAAGGGACGGAGCACTCCCTGACATAGGGGTAATAACCGCTTGGACTCTTGCAATAATACCAGTAACCTGGCTCCTGGCCCATCGGTTGTGGGGTAACATGTTGCCAACCCGAAGGGCATTCTTTCACATGCGGATAATAAGCTTCCGGGGCGGGACAGAATGACCATGCAGTCGATTCCGGGGGGGTGGGGTTTGCAACACGTTCTTGTTCGATGTAGACCGGCGGCGAGGTGGGTTGCACTGGTGGCGTAGTTGAGTAATAGGCCGGATAGGAAAAATAAGGCCAATAATAATAGGATGGCCAGAACAACAACGATGCCCCCCCATAAAAGCGCAAGCCAGGAAAACCCCCTACTCCATGATAGCCGGCAGATCCTCCATTCCTACCGCCCCCGAACCAACCAGCATGTCCCCCGCCTCCGCCGAACCAGTTGCCATGGCCTCCGCCGCCCCCGAAAAAACCGCCACGTCCACCGCCACCAAACCCACCACCATGTCCCCATCCGCCGCCAAAACCACCGCCATG
>QJPH01000544.1 GCA_003242955.1 Candidatus Methylumidiphilus alinenensis | reverse complement strand
CCTAGTTGATGTGCGAGTAGCGAACTGGAGACGCTCACTGCTGACCGAAAGACGAGTCAGGTTATCAGCGTGGCAAACGGCTGCGAAGCCGAACCGACCAGCAGATATCTGCACAGGTGCTGCAAGCCATACATTGGGCATCTTTAACATGGGTCATCGTCGTCTCACTCCTAAGCTAGGTCGAAAACAAGTATTTCCGCCAGGCCTTCGGCCGTAATCTCCAGCCTTGCCTCATGGCTGATGTCTGCACCGTCGCCTTCCTTTAGTATAAGGCCGTTCAGCCGGATTCGTCCATTGACCACTTGGACCCAGCCGTGACGCCCTTGGGCGGGCCAATGGGTTACAGATATCCCGTCATCCAGGGTGCTGGCGAAAACCGAAGCGTCCTGGTGCACAAATGTAACAGTGTGTAGTATCAGGTAAAAATTTACCAACTTTACCCATTTGTGAACTAGCACATTGATGTTTCATCATGCCCATACTGTTCCTGCCCACCATGCGATGGGCAAAGCCAATCTGTATTTTGGAAAATTCGGCTCTATTCGGCACAAAACGCTTGATATTGGTAGTCCATCAATGTAATTTATAGGTGGTATTTTGTTCGAATTTCGAATTTACCGGAGATATTCGGTCTTTTACCAAAACAAGATGTACAAAGAACAAATGCTATGGATGAAAGATGGCTGACGGTCGATGACATTTGCAAATATCTAAATGTAAGCAATGAAACGGTCTACAAGTGGATAGATATTCGATCTATGCCCGGTCATCGTGTAGGTCGTCGCTGGATGTTCAAACAAGATGAGGTGGATGCATGGGTACGCTCAGGCGGTGCAGCTGACAAATTATTCGACAAGCCTGACACCAAACAGTAAATAGCGATCATGGCCGAGCCGATACACGACAAAATAAAACGATCCATGCAGTCTGCCGAAGATCTGTAACACCGTTTAGTGTTGTTGGTCGGTGAGACCGGTTCCGGCAAGACCAGCGTTCTGCGGCATGTTGCCGAGGACTTCGGGACATCCGTCATCAACGTTAATCTGGCACTTTCAAGCAAACTGCTGGAACTGACGGCGAGGCAGCGGTCACTTCGGTTGCTGGGTTTTTTGGATGCAGTGGTTAGGGGTGATGAGCGAGGAGCAAGTGAAGACGGCAAGTTTCTCGCCTCTGATCTCTCGCCTCTCGCCCCTATTGTACTCGACAACACCGAGATACTTTTCGACAAGGCTCTAAAGCAGGATCCCTTGCGCTTGTTGCAGGGCATTTCGAGAAACCGCGTCGTACTGGCTTCATGGAATGGGGTTATGACCTCTGGGAGGCTGTCATACGCCGAGACAGGCCATCCCGAATACCGCAGCTATGACTCGGTTGACGCGCTGATTGTTGAAATAAGAGGCGAGAATATAGGGATTAGGAACGAGAAATGGTGATAAAAGGCTACAAAGGTTTGATTGCATGGCAAAAGGCGATGGATATAGGCTGTCGGCTTGATTACGTCTTCAAAACCGAACTCGCCCCTAGTCTCCCGCATCTTTCCCCTACTATGACAACGGAGTTGCAATGAAATACGGAGACCTTATCCAATTCGACCCAATTGAGTCCGTCGTTCAATTGCGTGACGCGGACAAATCGAGCGCTGCACTCACACTCGTGAATACCTATGTCATTTCAGATGAAATGGCGGAACGGCTCACGCAGCTTGTCATTCCTCAGATGCAGTTCGACCAACCGGTCGATAACAAAGGCCTGTTGGTCGTCGGTAACTACGGCACCGGTAAATCACACTTGATGTCGGTTGTCTCCAGCCTCGCAGCAGATGCCTCCCTGCTAGAAGGGCTGAAGAATAATGGTGTCCGCGACGCGGCCGTTCAGATCGCTGGACGCTTCAAGGTTATCCGTACCGAGATTGGGGCCACCACCATGTCCTTGCGTGACATCCTAGTGGCCGAGTTGGAAGAGCATCTCGAAAAACTCGGCGTGGAATACATCTTTCCCGAGGCGGACACCATCTCCAGCCACAAACGGGCCTTCGAAGACATGATGACCAAGTTCGGCGAAATGTTCCCCGAACACGGTCTTCTGCTGGTGGTCGATGAACTGCTCGACTACCTGCGCACCCGCAAGGACCAGGAGCTGATTCTCGATCTAAACTTCCTTCGAGAGGTTGGCGAGGTCTGCAAGAATCTGCGCTTCCGTTTCATGGCCGGTATCCAGGAAGCCATTTTCGACAGCCCTCGTTTTGCCTTTGTCTCCGACAGCATCCGCCGGGTGAAGGATCGATTTGAGCAGATTCTCATTGCCCGAAGCGATGTCAAATTCGTGGTGGCAGAGCGCTTGCTTAAGAAAACCGCCGAACAGCAGGCCAAGATCCAGGACTATCTGACCCCCTTTGCCAAATATTATGGCGGACTCAACGAGCGCATGGACGAATTTGTTCGGCTTTTCCCGGTGCATCCTGATTACATCGATACCTTCGAACGGGTCACCGTGGTGGAAAAACGCGAGGTGCTCAAAACGCTGTCCATGGGCATGAAAGGCATCCTAGGCAATGATGTGCCATCAGACGAGTCCGGCCTGATCGCCTTCGACAGCTACTGGAACACGCTCAAACAGAACGCCTCCTTCCGCGCCATTCCCGAGATCAGGGCAGTCATCGATTGTAGCCAAGTGCTGGAATCCCGCATCGAGAATGCCATCACCCGTAGACAATACAAACCGATGGCGTTGCGCCTGATTCATGCGTTGTCCGTTCATCGCCTTACCACTGGCGACATCTATGCCCCTATGGGCGCATCCGCCGAGGAGCTACGCGACCGGCTCTGCCTGTTCGATCCGCTGATCGCCGAACTGGGTAGCGACGAGCCTGACAAAGACCTTCAAACTCATGTGGAAACGGTTCTGCGCGAGATACACAAAACAGTCAGCGGCCAGTTTATTTCCTTCAATGCCGACAACCGCCAGTTCTATCTCGACTTGAAAAAGACCGATGACTTTGATGCCCTGATCGACAAGCGTGCCGAAAGTTTTGGAATGACTCAGCTTGACCGCTTCTACTACGAAGCCCTAAAGCGGGTCATGGAATGTCAAGACGCAACCTACGTGACTGGCTACAAGATTTGGCAGCACGAGCTAGTATGGCAAGAGCGCAAGGCGGCTCGTTCTGGCTATCTCTTTTTCGGTGCTCCTAACGAACGATCCACAGCCGTACCGCAGCGGGATTTCTATCTTTACTTCATCCAGCCTAACGATCCGCCCCGCTTCAAGGATGAAAAGTACAATGACGAGGTTTTCTTTCGACTGAAAGGAACCGACGAAGAGTTCCAAGCAGCGCTGAAAAGCTATGCGGCTGCCCTTGACCTTTCGGCCACTTCATCCGGCCACGCCAAGGCCACCTATGAATCTAAAGCCAACGGATTCCTGAAGAAGCTTGTCCAATGGCTGCAAAAGCACATGACCGATGCCTTTGAGGTCACTTACCAAGGCCGTACCAAGTCCATGAGCGAGTGGGCCAAGGGCAAATCCATCCGCGACCTGTCCGGTCTGTCGCCCCATGAAACCATCAACTTACGTGATCTAGTGAACACCATTGCCGGTGTTTGCCTTGCTCCCAACTTCGAGAATCAGGCCCCGGACTATCCATTCTTCTCTGTGCTGATCACCAGCAACAACCGCGCCCAGGCAGCGCAGGACGCCCTGCGGGCCATCGCGGGCTTGAGCCGTACCAAGCAGGCAACCGCCGTGCTGGACGCGCTGGATCTGCTCGACCCCAGCGGGAACGAGGCGAAGATCGACCCTAACAAATCAAAGTTCACCCAGTTCATCCTTGATGCTGTCAAGGCCAAGGGCTACGGCCAGGTGGTCAACCGCAGTGAGATTATTTACGACGACCATGGGCTTGAGTATATGAACCCGGGCAGCTCGCGTCTGGAGCCTGAATGGGTGACAGTCCTGTTGGCGGCACTGGTCTATTCCGGCGACATCGTACTCTCCGTACCGGGCAAAAAATTCGATGCAACCGGGTTGCAGCAGCTCGCCGCGACCGGCATGGACGAGCTAGTCCGCTTCAAACACTTGGAGCAGCCCAAGGAGTGGAACCTGCCCGCGCTCAAAGCACTGTTTGAACTGCTCGGCCTGACACCGGGCATGGCCCAGCTTGTCACTCAGGGCAAGGACGAGCCGGTGCAAAACCTGCAACAGTCGGTAGGCAAGATCGTCAAGCGCATTGTCATGACCCAGCAAAACCTGCGAGAAGGGCTTTCTTTCTGGGGACTGGACTTATTAGGCGCGAATGACGAGGGACAAGGGGCAAGAAGTGAAGCACTCCAACAAGCCAAAGAATTTTTCGAGAGCTTGCAGGCATATAGTACACCGGGCAAGCTAAAGAATTTCCGCTACAGCGCTAACGAGGTTTTGGCCCATGAAAAGGCGGTCAAAGTTCTGGATGAGTTGGACGCCCTTCGTGAGTTCATCATGGATCACGGCCCGACGGCCTCTTGGCTTTCAACCGCCGAGGCGGTATTGCCAGCCGAGCACGACTGGGTGGATCGCATGAAGACCACCCGGCAGGATGTGCTGAATACTCTCAAGCAGGCGAGCCTGACCGAATTGAGCAGCCAGTCCCAGAGCATCGGAACCAAGCTGCAGAAATTGAAAAAGGATTACACGGTCGCCTACATCGGTCTACATACCAAGGCCCGGCTGGGTGCCAACGACGACAAGCGCAAAGCGAGTCTGCTCAACGATCAGCGGCTGCAAATTCTGCTTAAGCTGGCCGGTATCGATCTGATGCCCCGGCAGCAGCTCACCGATTACCAGAACCGGCTGGCCGGGCTGAAGAGCTGCTTTGCCCTGACCGAGCAAAACCTCGATGCAACGCCGATCTGCCCACATTGTGGATTCCGTCCGTCGGTGGAGGTTTTCTCTGCGGCAGGTTCACTGATAATCGACCAGATGGAGGCTCAGCTTGAAACCATGGTGGCGGCTTGGACATCCACCCTCCACAGTAATCTGGAGGACCCAATTACGCAAGACAACATGAAGCTGTTGAAAAGCGACGACCGTGAACCGCTGGAGGTTTTCATCGGATCAAAGGAACTGCCAGTGCCGCTGGACAGCAATTTTGTCCACGCATTGAAAGAAGTGCTTTCCGGTCTGGTCAAGGTCACCGTCAAGACGCAGGCGCTGCAACAAGCCTTGCAAGTCACCGACGGCCCGGCCAAACCGGCGGAGATGAAGAGACGCTTTGAGGCGTACATCGATCAACTCACCAAGGGCAAAGACCCGGACAAGGTGCGGATTGTCATGGAGTGATGATCATGCAAAGACTGACTGATCAGGAACTGCTCGCTCTGCTCAACGATGCTGAGTCTGACCGTGCCGAGCGTAAAGAGAGTTTTAAGGGCGACGTGCCTAAAAAAGCACGTCAGGCGGTCTGTGCCTTTGCTAACGATTTGCCCAACCATAACCAGCCAGGTATATTGTTCATCGGTGCCAATGATGATGGCGAACCGAGCGGCTTGCAAGTGACGGATCAATTGCTGTTGTCGCTCGCGGACATGAAAACCGATGGCAATATCCTGCCCCTGCCGGTTCTCTCGGTGGAAAAGCGAGTCTTAAAAAACGCCGAAATGGCAGTCGTGACGGTCATGCCCTCCGATATGCCGCCAGTGAAATACGATGGGCGTATCTGGATTCGCACTGGGCCTCACCGAGCGCTTGCCAATGAACAAGAAGAACGCCTGCTCACTGAACGCCGTCGTTTCAAGTTTCTCCCTTACGATCTCAGACCCATTGTCGGCGCCGGACTGGGCGATCTTAGCCGGGTATTTTTTGAAGAGGAGTACCTGCCTCGCGCTTTCCCCCCGGAAATCCTAGCCGAAAACGGGCGCAGCTATGAAGAGAGGTTGGCGGTTTGCCGGATGATCGTCGCTCCCGACGATCCTACCCCGACGCTCACCGGGCTGTTGACCCTAAGTCGCCACCCCCAAACCTATCTGCCTGGAACGTCAATTCAATTTCTACGAATTGACGGCATCGAATGGAGTGATGAAGTCATTGACGAGCAGCGCATCGAAGGCCATCTGTTTCATCAAATCACGACACTGGATCAGAAATTACTGTCACACAATCGCGTATTCGTCGATATCCTCTCGAAGTCGATAGAATCACGACATTACAGTTATCCACTTTCCGCGCTCCAACAACTTACCCGCAATGCCGTCATGCACCGCAGCTATGAAGGCACTCATGCTCCGGTCATGGTGTATTGGTTCAATGACCGCATCGAGATTATTAATGCCGGCGGTCCTTTTGGCCGGGTGACAGTGGATAATTTTGGTCAACCCGGTTTCGCCGATTATCGTAACCCATCCATTGCCGAGAGTATGAAAGTGCTGGGTTTTGTTCAGCGATTTGGGGTCGGCATCCAGATGGCACAAAAAGAATTAAAAAATAACGGGAACCCTCCCGCCGAGTTTTTCCCGGATACCCACACGGTCATTTGCCGCGTGTATCAATCACCCTCCATTCGCCCCGTTAACCAAGCCTAAGCCCATGTCTGAAAACCTCTCGCTGGATTTTGATGCTACCGAAACAACCGCATCGCCCACCGGCCCGGTGACGGCCTTAGGGCTGACCTTCGAGAACGACCAAGCCCGCCGCGCCCACTTCATCGGACTACTGCAGGAAAAGCTGCAAGACCCTGAATTCCGCAAGATCGAAGGCTTCCCGATTGGTGCGGACGAGGACATCCTTGCCTTAAGCGATCCGCCGTATTACACCGCCTGCCCGAACCCGTGGATTGCCGATTTCATCGCTGAGTGGGAGGCGCAGAAACCGGAGCAGCCCGAAGGCTACAACTATCACCGCGAGCCTTTTGCCGCAGACGTGAGCGAGGGGAAAAATGACCCTATCTATAACGCGCACTCCTACCACACCAAAGTGCCGCACAAGGCCATCATGCGTTACATCCTGCACTACACCCAGCCGGGGGACATTGTGTTTGACGGGTTTTGTGGAACTGGTATGACAGGTGTGGCCGCGCAACTATGTGGCAACCGGGAAACGCTCATGTCCTTAGGTTATCAAGTAAAGCCAGATGGGACTATATTGCAGGAAGAAACCGATGAAAACGGCCAAAATGTTTGGAAGCCGTTTTCCAAATTAGGTGTACGCCGTGCGGTATTAAATGACCTGTCACCGGCGGCGACTTTCATTGCCTATAACTATAATACCCCGGTTGATGTGGCTACATTTGAGCAAGAGGCCAAGCGCATTCTCAAGAAGGTCGAAGACGAATGTGGGTGGATATATGAAACGCTTCATACAGATGGGAAGACTAAGGGAAAGATTAACTATACCGTTTGGAGCGAAGTGTTCAATTGCCCACATTGTGGCAAGGAAGTCATCTTTTTTGATGATGCTGTTGACCATGAGACTTTTGCCGTCAACGAGAACTTCCATTGTCCACATTGCGCTGCCGAACTCGATAAAAAATCGTTGCAACGCCAATGGCAATCCTATTTTGATGCCCCCCGCAATGAAACCCACCGATTAGTTCGTTACGCCCCGGTGCTGATCAATTACCAAATGGGCAAATATCGCTACGAAAAGAAGCCAGATGAGGCTGACCTGTCATTGCTCAGGCAAATTGAGGACACAGCCATTCAAAATTGGTTTCCCACCTTTGAAATGCCAGGGGCTTATGGACAAACCGCAATCACTTGCCAATCCACAACTAATATCGGGGGGCTTCCAACTTCAAGCCTTGACTATATCTTCATTGACCCCCCCTTCGGCAACAACCTTCACTACTCCGAATTGAATTTTTTTTGGGAAGCATGGTTAAAAGTATTGACGCAACGGATGCCAGAAGCGGTCATGGATAAAGGCCGCAATCGGACACTCCATGATTATCAGGTGTTGATGTCTGCGGCATTTCAAGAGTTACATCGTGCGCTGAAGTCTGGTCGCTGGGTTACCATAGAATTTCACAATTCCAGCAACAGCGTTTGGGTTGCCATTCAAGAAGCACTTGAATTGGCAGGTTTTGTGGTTGCCGATGTACGGACGCTCGACAAACAACAGGAAACTTACAAACAATCCATCCAAAAGCTGGTCAAGCAAGATTTGGTTATTTCTGCTTATAAGCCAAATGGTGGCCTTGAAGACCGCTTCATGCTAGAGGCGGGAACCGAAGAAGGCGTTTGGGATTTTGTGCGGACGCACCTTAAACAATTGCCCGTATTTGTCAGCAAGGACAGGCAATTGGAAGTAATACCGGAACGCATGAATTATCTGCTCTTTGACCGAATGATAGCGTTTCATGTCCGCCGGGGCGTGTTGGTTCCAATGAATTCGGCGGATTTCTATGCCGGGCTTGAGCAACGTTTTTCTGTGCGCGAGGAAATGTACTTCTTGCCGGATCAAGCCGTCGAATTTGACAAAAAACGCATTACTGTCACAGGAATTCAACAATTCAGCCTTTTTGTCACCGACGAGGCATCCGCAATTCAATGGCTGCGCCAGTTAATCAAAGAAAAACCGCAATCGACTTCCGACATTAATCCCCAATTTATGAAACAGCTTGGGGGGTACAGCAAGAACGAAAAGATGTTGGAACTATCAACTTTACTCGAACAAAACTTCCTCTGTTTCGACGGCAAAGGCCCGGTGCCCAACCAAATTCACAGTTATCTGTCCGGCAATTGGCAGGAAATGCGTCGGCTGGAATCAGACTCCACCGCCCTCATCAGTAAAGCCAAAGACCGCTGGTATGCGCCAGACCCCAACAAGGCGGGCGACTTGGAGAAATTGCGCGAGAAGGCGCTATTCAAAGAATTCGAGGAATATGTAGGGCTGGCTAACAGCCAGCCAACCAAAAAGCTCAAGGTCTTCCGCCTAGAAGCCGTCCGCGCCGGGTTTAAGAGGGCTTGGCAAGTGCGCGACTACGCCACCATCGTCGCCGTAGCCAACAAAATCCCCAATAACGTATTGGAAGAAGACCCCAAACTGCTGATGTGGTATGACCAAGCGGTGACACGGATGGGAGGTGTGTAATATGGAAGAAAAAGAATCATTTTTTCAAAATGGCACCACTTGGTTACGTGCGGATTTTCATCTCCATACCAAAGCGGATAAAGAGTTTCAATATGACAGCGAGGAAAATTCATTTGTTTCGGCTTATGTTGAAGCTTTAAGTAAAGCGGGTATAAGGATTGGTGTTATCACCAATCACAATAAGTTTGACGTTAACGAATTTAAAGCACTGAATAAAGCGGCTCGCAAACAAGCCATTTTTTTATTGCCGGGTGTCGAATTATCTGTCAATGACGGTGCTAATGGCATACATACTTTGGTGGTGTTTAGTGGTGAGTGGTTGATTAACGGGCAGGATTACATCAATCAGTTTTTGAATATCGCATTTGAAGGCAAAACGCCGGTGCAATATGAGAATGAAAATGGCAGAAGCTCGCTAGGATTGATTGATACCATCAAAAAACTTGAAGGCTATCATAAGGATTTTTTTCTGGTTTTTGCGCATGTAGAGCAAAAAAGCGGATTGTGGCACGAACTTGAAGGTGGGCGACTACAAGAGCTTGGAAGCAACGAGTTATTCCGAAGGAGAACTTTAGGCTTTCAAAAAGTCAGTACACATGATAAATCTGACACCAAATGCCGAGTCAAAGTAAAGTCATGGTTAGGCCATTCTTATCCAGCCGAATTGGAAGGTTGCGATGCCAAAAATTTGGAAGATATTGGCAAAGAAGGCAAGGCTTGTTACTTGAAGATAGGTGCATTTTCATTCGATGCGGTTAAATTTGCTTTAATGGACTATAGCAGCCGGGTAAAGGATGTACCACCAACTTATCAACATTCACATATCAGGCAGATCCATTTTGAAGGTGGTACGTTAGCTGGACAAACCATTCGTTTTTCGCCAGAACTCAATGCGTTGATCGGTATTCGCGGCAGCGGTAAATCATCCATTTTGGAGGTGCTGCGTTATGTCCTCGATATTCCTTTTGGTGAAAAAGCGGGAGATCAGAAATACAAACAGGAACTTGTCGGCTTTACCTTGGGCAGCGGTGGCAAGGTTGTCATGGATGCGGTAGACCGTAACGGTCAACTATACCAAATCCGGCGAATCTGGAAAGAAACACCCAATGTTTTTATCGACAACAAATTGCAACCCGGCGTTTCGATTCGGGAAACAGTGCTGCATAAACCCATTTATTTTGGTCAAAAGGATCTTTCCAATACGGGCGAAGGTTTTGAGAAAGATTTGGTTGAGAAACTCTTAGGATCAAAGCTTGATGACATCCGCCGTAAGGTAGCGGATCAAAAAAACAAAGTTTCGGACGCAGTTGATAGATTGCTCAAGATTACCAATGTCGAAGAACAAATGGCAGAACAGACCAAAAAAAAACTGGACACTGAGCATCGCCTGGAATTTTATAAAACGCACGGCGTTGAAGAAAAATTGCAAAAACGCCTCGATTTCGATGCCGATATACGCAAAATGAAAGAAGGCGTCGATCTGATCATTGCTTTTCTTAGTGGACTAAAGGAATTACTAGCTGAATACGAGGATGATCTGCGAAATTATGTCGGGTTTAAGTCCAAACATAATGACGAAGCTTTCAAGGGATTTGAAACCGTTTATGCCAAAGCGGTTCAAAGTTTAAATAATATAAAAACGGAAGCGCTAAAGTCCGAAACTACTCAAATTGAATTGTCTTCCAAATATCAGGCACTCCTTTCTATCAGGGAAGGGTTTAACGAAGAATTTGCCGAAATCGAAAGAAAATTAGCAGAAGAACTAAAAACATCCACTAGTCATAATATTAGCTCTGACGAATTTCTGCATCTCAAACAGCAGTTAGCACAAGCGAATATGTTATTAAATGCGTTTTCCAAACAAGGTAATCAGAAAGTCAGTATTTCTTCACTGCTTGCCGAAGAATTGCAGCAATTAAATGATCTTTGGCATGAGGAGTTTCGTATTATAAAAACGGAACTCGACAAGATAGGCAACGGGAATTCTGCGTTAGCCATCTTATTAGGGTATAAAGAAGATAAAAGTGCTTTTCTTAATTTCATGAAGACTATTTTCAAGGGTAGCGGTATTCGGGAAACGACATTTCAAGGCGTTGTTGATCATTATTCCGATTTCATTGCCATTTACAACGATTTTGAAAATGCTAAAAAACTATTCGGTAGCAATCCTCAAATAATGGCTGATATATTCACGACTAATTTAAAAACGCTGTTGACTTATCAGACACCTAACAAATTCACTATCACCTATCGCGGCAAGGAACTGGAACATCACTCATTGGGGCAAAGGGCATCGGCATTGATTTTGTTTGTGCTAAGCCAACAAGAAAACGATGCCATCATCATCGACCAGCCTGAAGATGATTTGGACAATCAAACCATTTACGAAGATGTCATCAAATTGGTTCGCGCTATGAAACCTAAAGTGCAGTTTATTTTTGCCACCCATAACCCAAATATCCCAGTACTAGGTGATGCAGAGCAAATACATGCTTGCTCTTTCATGGATAACGCTATTGTCGTTCAAACTGGCAGCATTGATGATCCAAGACAACAAAAAACGATAGTGGACATTATGGAAGGCGGTAAAGAAGCATTTAACCGGCGCAAGGAGATTTATCAAATATGGAAACCCTAGAACTTATTACTGTCCTCACGCAAGGAGAGGATAGCCAGCACCAATTTAAAAAGAACATGACCAATGCCGAGTCGCTTGCTGCTGAAATGGTGGCATTTAGTAACGGTAGTGGTGGCAAGATTCTTGTCGGGGTTGACGATGATGGCTCAATTACGGGTTTGACCAAAGAAGATATTCAGCGTTTGAATCAACTCATTTCAAATGTAGCCAGTCAAAACGTCCGACCTGCCGTTAATCCAACTACTCAAAACATTTTGACCGATAGCGGTTTGATTTTGGTAATTGATGTGCCTGCTGGTATCAACAAGCCTTACCAAGACAACAGCGGGGTATTTTGGGTAAAAAATGGTGCGGATAAACGCAAGGCTACTGCGCGGGAGGAAATTCAAAGGTTATTCCAATCATCGAGTCTTGTGCATGCGGATGAAACCCCGCTATCCGGCATGACGATTGCCGATTTGGACATGGGCTTTTTTCAGGATTTTTTTCTTCGGCGTTATGGACATTCTCTGGACTCCCAAGATGTACCGTTGACCCAAATCATTCAAAACATGAATCTTGGTCGAAATGGTGATTTGAATATTGCCGCTGTCCTATTATTCGGAATTAATCCGTCTGCAAAATTGCCAATGTTTATTGTTAAGGCGGGTTGCTTTCCGGGCAATAGTCTGGCAACCGAACACTATATCGATAGTCGGGACATCAAGGGGCGAATGGCCGATCTATTCCAGCAGACGATGAGTTTTATTTTAGCCAATATACGGCAAATCCAAGGAGATCAGCCAGTCAATAGTATAGGGATGTCTGAAATTCCTAGGATATCATTAGAGGAGATCGTAGTGAATGCCTTAGTTCATCGTGACTATTTCATCTCCGCGCCAATTAGAGTTTTTGTTTTTTCGGATCGAGTTGAAGTTATTAGTCCGGGTCATTTGCCTAATAATTTAACTGTTGAAAATATTAAAGCAGGCAATTCGAATGCTCGCAATCCCATATTGGCATCGTTTGCAAATCAAATACTGCCTTATCGAGGCTATGGTTCCGGTATTTTACGTGCAATACAAGCTTATCCAGATATAGATTTTATTGATGATAAAAACGGCAATACATTTAAAGTGGTATTTAAGCGAAGACAAGATATTGAATTATGAGTGGTGGGCATTTTGATTATAAAGAATCCTATTTAACTTATATTGCCGAGCAATTGGAGCAAGATATTAAATACAATAACATTCATTATGATGAGGCTGTCGGTAAAGAATATGAAAAGAGGTATGGCTACCAGTTAGAACCCAAGACCATTGCGTTTTTGCAAAAAGTTGCTGACCAACTATATTACTTGCACGACATCTTGCGTGAATACGATCATTCAGTCTCAGGGGATAGTTCAGAAGACTCGTTTCAAGAACGGTTTAACATCAAGTGACTATAAATCCTCAGATGTCCCTATGGCAATACATCACTATTCATAACAGCGCCTGCTTGTGTCTCGAAGAACAGACCTTGTGGGGGCATACAGTGTGCCGTGTCTGGCTGCCGAATCAAGACGCAGTGGTGCGGGTTCCCAAATCTGCACTGCAACCACTCGCCTCTTGTCCATTGTCCCTAACCACTCACCACATTGCCTATGTGGCCGCAGCCGCCAAGGTGGCCGAGGTGCTCGAAGGCTCTAACAGCGCCACTGAAGGCCATGTGCTGCTGGCCCCCATGGAGTCCAATGTCATTCCGCTGCCGCATCAAATCCATGCCTTATCACGGGCGATCTCCGGCGACCGTGTGCGTTATCTGCTGGCTGACGAGGTGGGTCTCGGTAAGACCATTGAGGCTGGACTGGTCATGCGCGAACTCAAGTTGCGCGGACTGGTGCGCCGAACCTTGGTGGTTGCGCCCAAGAGTCTTGCCCTGCAATGGCAGGCGGAGATGGAAAATCATTTCAACGAGCCGTTCACCCTAGTCAATGCGTCCGATCTGGACGCCTATGAGCGTTTGATGCCGGGAGCATTGCCCGATCATCAGCGTAATCCTTGGCTCAACTTCCCCCAGGCGATTATTACCACAGACGCCTTCAAGCCCCTCAGCAAGCGTAGAGGGTGGAATAAGGAGACAGTGCAGCGTTACAATCTGATTCGCCATGAACGTCTGATGACAGCGCAATGGGATTTGATCATCGTCGACGAAGCGCATCGCTTGGGCGGTGCCAGTGATTTGGTGGCACGTTACAAGCTGGGGCAAGGGCTCGCGGAGTCCGCACCCTATCTGTTGCTGCTTTCAGCGACCCCTCACCAAGGCAAATCGGATGCGTTTGCCCGCTTGATGGGGTTGCTCGACCCGATGAGTTTTTCGGATGTCGAGAGCATCAAGCCTGATCGGGTAGCACATTTTGTCATCCGAACCGAAAAACGCAAGGCGATCACAGCAACAGGCGAACCACTCTTCAAGCCGAGAACCACCCGTATACTCAAGGTTGACCTGGAACATTTTCCCGATCAGTTGAAACTCTACGACGAGGTGACCGATTACGCTAAGCATGGTTACAACCTAGCGTTGCACAACCGTTCCCCCTTTATTGCCTTTTTGATGATTTTGTTACAGCGGATCGCCACGTCCAGTACCCGTGCCATCCGTTCGACGCTGGAGCGACGGCTGGAAAGGCTTGATGCTCTGAAGGATGGGCGGCGTTCCGAGGTGGAACTGATTATCGAGGAACTGGAGGAGTTGACTGGACAGGAATTGCTGGATGAGTTGCTCGATGTGAATGAACCAGGTCGGGTAAATGAGGTTGAACAAGTTCGCTATCTGTTATCACTGGCACACCAGGTGGAGGCTGCTGGACCAGATGCCAAGGCATTACGCCTAATCGAGTTGATTTACCAATTGCAGGTTGAAGAGAATGACGATCAACTCAAGCTGCTTATCTTTACCGAATTTGTCGGTACACAGATGATGCTGCAGGAGTTTTTGGAAGCACGCGGCTTTGTCTGCGCCACCATCAATGGTTCCATGGAGATGGATGAGCGAAAACAGGAGCAGCACCGTTTTGCTGAGGAGGCTCGGGTGATGATCTCCACCGATGCCGGTGGCGAAGGGTTGAATTTGCAGTTTGCACATGTCGTTATCAACTACGATCTGCCTTGGAATCCGATGCGGGTAGAACAACGGATTGGGCGCGTCGATCGTATCGGTCAACCTAAGCTGGTGCGAGCCTTCAACTTTGTTTTCGAAAACTCCATTGAGTCACGTGTGCTAGAGGTGATCGAGGAGAAGTTGGCTGTCATCTTCAAGGAGACCGGCATCGACAAGTCCAACGATGTGCTTGAGACTCCGCTGGCGGGAGACTTGTATGAACAGATGATGACTCATGTGGTGATGGAGAATAGGGAGATCGATACAGAGGTTGAACGCATGCTGTCCTCAATCGAGCGAGAGGTGATTGCAGTCTGCGAGAAGAGTCCGATCTATGCCATCAGTGAAGAAGTGGATTTCACTGCGGCTGAGTCATTACGTACCCACCCCTTGCCCGTCTGGGTGGAACGGATGACCATTAATTATCTGCGGTCAAATGATGGGAGGGTGATCAATACTCCTCAGGGTTGGACTCTCGTCTGGCCCGACGGTGAAGAGCAAAAAAAATGCGTGTTCAGTGCCCATGATGCTGAATCGCTGCCTGAAGCCACATTATTGAACCTTGAAAACAGCCGCGTCCGTGGTCTTGCCCTGAATCTGCCGAGGATTGCGACTGGTCAGCCATTGTCTTGTGTTTCCGTCAGTGGGCTTCCAGCCAGTATTTCAGGGGTATGGGAGTTGTTTGAGATTCGTCTCCAAGTCGGGATGCACCAACTGATGCAAAGCCTGCGCATCCCACAGATTCGTAGAGGTTATATCAGCGTGTTCTTGAGCGAGGAAGGCAAATTGTTTCTTCCAACGGCAAGGCATATCTGGGACGCGCTGCAAACTGCTGAATTCCAGGTACAATCCACCCTCGTGCAAGATGAATCAATTAAAGCTTACGAGCGTTTGCAGAAAGCAGCAGAACAGGTTGGACAGGAAGCTTTTGACTTTCTGCAACAGGCACACATTGCTTCTGTAGCGCGTGAAGAGGGACGTGGAATCGTTTCCTTTGCCTCACGCCGCAAGGCCATTGAACGGGTAGGTCTGCCGGAAGTGCGGCAATTCAGGCTGTCCCGTTGCGACGCAGACGAAACCGAATGGCGGAAAGAACTGCAATCGGCACGACTGATCGTGCCTGAAATCCGTCCGTTGCTGATGTTGAGGATCATGAATGAATAGCAATAGTTACCAGCAACTATCCCTGTTCGATGATTTATCCGAAGAATCATCTGCTGCAGGACCCGAAACCCCGGCTGACATTTGGGAGCAGGATGCAGCAAAGCGAGCACTAGATGAACTTTTCAACCTCACCTGCCAGTATAAGACCAGCAAGTCTTTCCATGATTTGATGAAATTTGTAACGCGCTTCAGGTTCTATTCCCCGTTTAATGCGATGTTAGTTCATGTGCAGATGCCAGGGGCAACTTTTGTCGCACCTCCTCACCGTTGGCTCAGGGAGCGAGGATAAAGTGCCAACTATAAGCCTTGAGTGTGTTATGAAAGCCGCAGGACTCATCGAAACAATGAGTCATCAAAGTATGAAGCCAAGAAAGCAGACATCTAAGGCATAATGTTAACTGTCTCAAAGAGTTCTTGGCGAGACGTCATTCTGAATGACTTCGTACCCAATCTTAGCAAGCTGACCTTGGTCGCGGACCCGGACTGTTTGCTGACCGAGGAAAAGCTGGCGTTGAAGCTTCGGGAGTGTGGATTCGATCTGATCGAGTTCAATGACCCTGTCGAATTCAGATTCGCTTATGAATCCAATTACCGATCAATCTGGGATCGGGGCGAGCACACCGATCTGGTGGTGATCCTCCGCTTGCAGGATATCGAGCTAGAATCCTTGCCTTACGACTTGCTCCAAAGAGGCCGCAGGCTTTCATTCAATCTTGGGGATATATTTCCCAACCTGAGCTATCCGGTCATCGAGCAGATTGACCGGAGCCTACTCGACGCGCTCTTTGATGCACAACGCAAGTCTCCCCCTGATCGCATGGGCGACAACGCCACCAAGGATTTCATTCTACGCCATGTATTCGGCATCGCAGCAGAATTGATTGAGAGCGATATAGATCTGCTTCGTGTATTGCTTCGCCTGCATTATGGGAATCTTCAGATTCCCCTGTTGCTGGCAGAGCGGCTCATACTGGTTCTCACGGGGCATGATAGATTTAAGACTTGGCCTATCCCTCAAATCGTTCCGGATGACGAGGCGTTTTTCGCCTTTTTACAGGAACGCTGGCCACTATTTCTTGCCAAGCTTAATGGTGCTAATCATATACGGGAAGACTCGCCGGATAAATCGGCACGACAGACGTTTTGGACACAGCAAAACGATGCTTTTGCGATACGAGACATCAATCCCGAGTGTCAATATGACCTCAAGTATACTGGCCCTGAAAATCTGCCATTCGACCATCAGGACATCAGGGTCTATCTCGACAACCTGTTCTTGGAGGGAAAACTTACACCGGTCGAGGCCACTAACACTGAAACAGATGCAGTATCTTGGATTCGAAGTGGAATCAAAACGACCAGCTTGGACGACGAAGGTCTTCGTGTCTCCCGTCTGTTTGGGCTTGTTGAGCAACAGTTACCGACAGCGGAATCTCGCTATTCTGATTGGATAGCATTTGCGCAGAAATGGGCCGAGCTCACCTCATTGATTCATTGCAGTAACAGCACTGAACATCAGAACCGGCTTAGGGTGATTGGTGATGCCTTGAACACGACCTTTTACGGATGGTTGGCCAACCACTATTCTGGCCTGATCAACCTACCGCCGACAAATCCGGCCATGTTGCACCATGTGCCTCGTCGCTTGGCTCGGGAAATTGAGGACTCCGGGATTAGCCGTATTGCGCTAATCGTAGTCGATGGACTTGCCCTAGATCAGTGGGTAACTGTCCGCCAAGTTCTACAAAAGCAGGATGCCAATCTGGTCATGCGTGAATCTGCTACCTTCGCTTGGATTCCAACGCTGACCTCAGTATCAAGACAATCGATCTTCTCGGGTAAGCCGCCAATCTATTTCCCGTGGTCTATCAACTCGACCAACAATGAAGAGAAGTTGTGGAAGCAGTTTTGGGAAGGCCATGGCCTGTCCCGGTTGGATGTCGCCTACCAGCGTGGCTTGGGCGATGGTGATGCATCCAGCGTACTCGACTCTGTAATCCATCCAGGAAAAACCAGGGTAGTGGGGCTGGTTGTTGATAAAGTCGACAAGATTATGCATGGCATGCAACTCGGCTCGGCCGGGATGCACAACCAGATCAAGCAATGGTGCCATGCCGGATTTCTCTCTACTCTGGTTGGCCAACTGCTTGATTATGGCTATGTTGTCTGGGTGACGGCCGATCATGGCAATATCCAATGTGACGGCAAGGGCCGCCCAACTGAGGGGGTGATTGCCGAGACTCGCGGCGAGCGGGTTCGTGTATACCCCACATCAGAACTTCGTTCCCAAGTCGCTAAATCCTTCCCGTATGCCCACAAATGGCAGCCAGTCGGATTGCCAGCAGATTACTTTCCCTTGGTGGCCGGTGGTCACGATGCATTTGTAACCCTAGGGGAGACAATTGTAGGTCACGGGGGCATATCGATCGAAGAAGTTATTGTGCCTCTTGTGAAGATTGAAAAGAGGGCTCTCTGATGAGCAAAAGACACGAAGCCATCGGCATCAAGCAGGCGATCCGCCTCGAGTGGATGCAAAAAGCATCTAATCTGATGCTGGTGGGACTCGAAGCTAAAACCATACGCCAAGAGCTGCATGAGTTTCTTGCGGACAGAAAAGGGAATGGCGTTGAAGGTGAGAGAAGCGACCAGACACGAACTTTTGTCGTCAACAATTTGATGAAGATATGGGTGACTCCAGACCTAGAGTTGATTTCATTCCGAGATGCCTCGCTGGAGTTTCTGCGGGAACACCCTTCGATGGCCTTGGCTGTTCATTGGGGGATGATCTCGGCGGCCTATCCTTTCTGGTTCAACGTAGCTCGGCAAACAGGTCGCTTGCTTGCCTTGCAGGGCCAAGTGACCCAGACGCAGATCATCAACCGCCTAAAGGAGCAGTATGGCGACCGGCAGACCGTCAGCCGCTATGCACGATTTGTCATCCGCTCCTTTGTTGCTTGGAAAACCCTGAAGGATTCCGAGGCCAAGGGCTGCTATGAAATATTTGCCCCGGTGAGCATTGCCAATCCAAACTTGGTCATTCTGATGTTCGAGTCAGCACTCCTCACCACCTTGGAGGCCAAAGGTGTATTGGGACTGCTACTGAATAATCCTGCATTTTTTCCATTCCAGTTTCCAGTGATCACCGGCGACTTTGTATCACAACGAAGCGACAGGATCGACGTAGTTCGTTATGGGTTGGATGATGAATTGTTGAAGTTGAAAGGTAGGTGACGGTTCTTAGAGAGCTTGAATGGTAGAAAAATCAATAAGGACAGATAGTTGCCAAGTTGAGCAAAGCGATTTTAAAATAAGGTTTACCATGTCTGAGAATGGCGGGAATCTTCTTGAAATTCAAGGGCTCAAACTTGGCCGAGTGGAAGTCATTGGCGATGACAATGAAGGGGAAGTTCCCAGCGACAAGATGACGGCTTGCACGGTTTCGGGCGTTGGCTGTTGCAGGGCTCAACCGGGCAGCAAACCGGCAAGCGGTATAGGTAATAGGGATATGCCACTATTTATTGGGGCAACGGGCAGGCTTTTCATGGAGTTTTCTCATTTTTTCAAAGCCTGTAAACATAAAACCTAAAAAGCCCTTGCTGTGTCTGGAAAGATTGCCTAAATCGCGCATCTTTCCCGACACTGGTTCCATGAAAAGCTGTTTTACATGCCATATCCGATCATCTGTAAAAAACCCTCGGATTTCATCGGATTGGCTGGGAGGCTCGTTTGAATGCCCCCTAGCCTGACCTTGAGGCCAGCGGAGGTGCTGCCGAGGCTAATCCGGTTGCGGGATGCGCCATCCTATCTGGGAATGGACCGCAACCGCTTCAACCAAACCGTTCGCCCTTGCCTAATTGAAATTAGGATTGGCGATCAGGGCATTGCATTTGACCGTCTTGACCTTGACGCTTGGGCAGAGGATTATAAGTCTCGCAACGGGCGGCCTGGGTGCAAATTTCAGCCTGAGGAGAAAGAATCATGGGCAATAAAATCACACCGGGCCTCCGCAAACGCGGCGGCATCTGGCACATTGAAAAAACACTCGACGGCCGTCGATTATACGAAAGTACTGGAACAAGCGATCTCGTCGAAGCCGAGCGGTACTTAACAAGGCGTCTGGAAGAAATCAGGAAGGCCACGGTCTATGGAATCCGACCCGGGCGGACGTTTGGCGAGACGGGCATTGAGTACATTAAGGCGAAAGCCTACAAAAAAAGCATACGGAAGGAGGCGGAAAGGCTGAATCAGGTTCACCCTTGGATAGGCCATGTTCCGCTGCACAAACTCCACATGGGTTTTCTCCAGCCGTTTATCGCCCAAAGAAGAAAAGGATGCGGTCAAATTCCGGACAAAAGATCAGGGACTGAAGATTGTCCGGCAGGTCGTCAACTTTGCCGCCGAAGAGCTTATTGATGAACATGGCTTGACTTGGCTGGAATCGGCCCCGAAGATCAAACTCCTGCCGGAGCCTGATTTGCGTACACCTCGCCCCTTGTCTTGGGACGACCAAATGCGCCTTTTTCAGAAACTGCCGGATCATCTGTCCACGATGGCTCTGTTCATCGTCAACACAGGCCTTCGTGAAGCTGAAATCTGCGGATTGCGATGGGAGTGGGGGGTGAAACTGCAAGGTTTGGAGGGCACGGCCTTCATCCTGCCCGCCGAACTGTTCAAAAGCCGCCATGAAGGGCTAGTGCTTCTCAACCGGGTTGCCCAAAACATTGTGGAGTCCCAGCGTGGCAAGCACTCCGAATTCGTGTTCACTTATCATGGCGAACCGATCTCTCGGATGCTGAATACTGGATGGAAAAAGGCCCGGAAGGAAACGGCACTTGATGTTCGAGTTCACGATTTGCGGCACACCTTCGGAATGCGGCTAAGAGCGGCTGGGGTTGGATTTGAAGACCGACAAGATATTCTCCGGCACAAGTCGAACAGGATCGCAACGCGTTACAGCAAGGCCGAAATTAGGAATCTATTGGATGCGCTTGACTCGATTTGCAACAGGGATGATAAACCAGAGATTGTGCTAATCCGAAGAGTGGTGAATCAGTAAATTCCGGCAATTAAAAAATCTTGTTGCCGAAGTGAGGATAAATCTCTGATTTTATGGTGCCCAGGGGCGGAATCGAACCACCGACACGGGGATTTTCAGTCCCCTGCTCTACCAACTGAGCTACCTGGGCGCACCGTCTTAAAGAACAGGTATTAAACAGGTTTTACCGGGGTTCGTCAAGCCTGTAATGTTCCCAACATGAAAAAATAGTGATTTCCCGTTCAGTTTTTCAAGTTCTTGACCGCTGCTTATTGAATTGGTCCCCACTGTTCCAAGGGGCTACTTTCAACAATAGAATCATGCCGGGGATGGCAGCGAAAAAGCAAAACCAGAAAAATCGCTCCCAACCGAACCCCGCGATATGCAAATGGAAGATCGAACCAAGATTGATATCTCCACCTTCCACAAGAAAGCCGGTAAAAGCATTCACTACGGTCCTGGGAGTGGCGGCAAGGCTGGAGAATAACGCAAACTGGGTCGCAGTGTAGGCTGGGTGTGTGGTGCTGGCGGTGAAGGCGACAAATGCCGCAGTTCCAAGCCCTACGCCGAAGGCTTCCGCACCAATGATCGCCGCCAGATTCATGAGGCTGTGTTCGGCGTTGACGAGCCAGGCAAAACCCAAGATGACCAAGGCTTGCAGCACCCCGAATATCCAAAGGGCGCGGGGAATGCCAAGGTAGACCATCCATAAGCCCCCTAGAATTCCGCCGATGACGTTGGGCCAAAGACCGGCGTTTTTGGCGATGAGGCCGATTTGCGCCTTGCTAAAGCCCATGTCGAGGTAAAACGGCATTGACAGTGCGGTTGCCATGCTATCACCCAACTTGTAAAAGAATATGAAGGCCAGCACTGCCAGGGCGCTGGACCATCCATTCCGTCCGATAAATTCGCGGAAGGGTTCGACTATGGCACTGCGCAAAGTTTGCGGGGCGCGATTGGATGAGTCAGGTTCACTGACAGTGAGCGTCAAAATAAGACCAGGGAGCATGAATAAGGCTGTCACCCAGAATACTGCGCTCCATGGGAGATAGTCCGCTAGAATCAAAGACAGCGAACCGGGCACCAGTCCGGCGATTTTATAGGCGTTGACATGGACGACGTTACCCAGGCCCATTTCTTCGTCGCGGAGGATTTCCCGCCGGTATGCGTCAATTGCAATATCTTGAGAAGCAGAGAAAAATGCGACTGTCAGGGCAAGCCAAGGAATCACACTTAAGTCCGGCTTGGGGGTAAACCAGCCGAAAGCAGGAATGGTCGCCAGCAGCGCCAATTGGGTCAAGGCCATCCAGCTCCTGCGACGGCCAAGCGCAAAGCCAAAGCGGTCGCATAAAGGTGCCCAGAGAAATTTCCAAATATAGGGCAGTTGGACCAAGGCCATCAGGCCAATGGATTTAAGATTCACTCCCCCGTCGCGCAGCCAAGCGGGGACCAGGCTAACCAGCAGGTAGAGCGGCAAGCCGGAGGTAAATCCAGTGCCCACGCATATTAATATGCGACGGTTGAACAGCGATTCACGCAGGGAATGGGTAGTCATAGTCGATGGTCAATGGGGCATGGTCGGAAAATCGCCCGTCCTTGTATATGGACGCGGCACGGATGGTGTCTTTGATGTTGTCAGTTACGATTTGGTAGTCGATGCGCCAGCCTACGTTCTTAGCCCAGGCTTGACCGCGATTGGACCACCAAGTGTATTGTTCAGGTTCTTGGCAGACCGTGCGAAACGCGTCAACCCAGTGTCCTGTTGCGAATAGCCCATCCATCCAAGCCCGCTCCTC
This sequence comes from Candidatus Methylumidiphilus alinenensis, assembly GCA_003242955.1. Taxonomy (GTDB): domain Bacteria; phylum Pseudomonadota; class Gammaproteobacteria; order Methylococcales; family Methylococcaceae; genus Methylumidiphilus; species Methylumidiphilus alinenensis. The sequence continues at coordinate 6,517 of QJPH01000544.1, read as the reverse complement.
TGGCAAAAACCCGGAATTCTTCTGGTTGGAGCGCCAGTTTTTCAGGTCGATGTTGCGGTGGGCGATGTTCCAGTCACCGCAAAAGACATACTCCCTGCCCGATTGGGCGCATTGATAGAGGAAGGGCATAAAGCGGTCAAGAAAGCTGAATTTGACGGCCTGCCGTTCCTCGCTGGATGAACCGGACGGCAAGTAGAGGGACACAACGCTCAGATTGCCGAAGCGGGCTTCCAAGTAACGCCCCTCTGCATCCATGTCGGGCCAACTTAAGCCTTGGATGATTTCATCGGGGGGCGTTTTTGAATAAACCGCGACACCGCTGTAGCCTTTTTTCTCCGCGTCCAAGTAGTGGCAGTGGTAGCCTTCCGGCCAATATAGAGGGTCTTCGATCTGCCCGGCCTGTGCCTTAATTTCCTGCAAGCAGACTACATCGGCTTTCTGTGCTAGCAGCCAATCGAAAAAGCCTTTTCGGGCGGCTGAGCGTATACCGTTGACATTGAGGGTGATTATGCGCATAGGGCAATGGTAGGTTGTCGTGTAAATCCGCCCCCAATAGGGAGAGGGTTAGGGTAAGGGTGAAAAATTACAGCAATTCTCATTTTGAACAAAACCGGGCGGGTTTGGAACCCGCCCCTACGAATCGACATTCCGCATCCTGTTCATAATACATTGATAATTCAAAATTAAATTGTCTGCGTAGGGGCGGGTTCCAAACCCGCCCTTACAACCTTTGCCAAAATGAGAATTGCTGGAAAAATTAAGTTGTCCTTGCTAAGCGCATATGTTTTCAGTAATATTAACTGTTTTTTCCAACCGATGTTTGAGGGGAGAGCTTCCATGAAGGCGGGTATTCATCCAAAATACGAGGCCATTTCTGTGCATTGCAGTTGCGGCAATGTTTTTGAAACCAAATCGACAATTTGCAAGGAACTGCATGTTGAAGTTTGTTCAGCTTGCCACCCATTTTATACGGGCAAGCAAAGGCTTGTCGATACGGCAGGCCGCGTGGACAAGTTCCGCAAGAAGTACGGCAGGGCTGCATAATAACCAAGGGCGGAATAGGCGAAGCCGTATTGCGCCGAATGGCCTACACATGCGGCGGAATTCCGCCTATTCCGCCCTTGGAACTATTGGCTTTTCTCATCCGGCAACATCTTGCCCTTGTTCAATATCCCATTCGGGTCGAACTGCCGCTTGATGGCCCGCATCAAATCCATGGACACGGCATCCACTTCCCGGCTGACATAGTCACGCTTGACCAAGCCAATGCCGTGCTCGCCGGACAAGGTGCCGCGCAAGCCCAACACCAAGTCGAACACTTCGCCTAGGCACTCTTCGGCTTTCTGCTGTTGACCCGGCTTGGCCGGGTCGAGCAGCAGGTTGACATGGATATTGCCGTTGCCAGCGTGGCCGAAATTGACGATGGGGATGCCGTGATGTCGGGAAAGTTTGTCTAGCCCGTTAATGAGGGCGGGTAATTCTGTGACCGGTACGACCACATCTTCGTTGATTTTGCCGGGGGCGACTTTGCGAAGTGCAGGGGAAAGCGCTTTGCGCGTCCGCCATAATGCATCAACCTCGTCTTTATTTTGGGCGATGCGGAAATCCAACAGGCCTTCAACCGTTGCGGATTGTTCGATTCCTAAGACCGCCGCATCCAGCCCCGATAATGGCCCATCGACTTCGATCATCAGCAAAGCCCCGGCCCCGGTGGGTAATTCGACATCGGAATACTGGCGGATCATCTCAATGGCATTGGCATCCATGAATTCCAGTGCGCAAGGGGCAGGCGGACGGGCCATGATACGGGCGATGGCGCGGGTGGCGGCATCGACACTGGCGTAAACGGCGCGCATGGTGCGCACAGACTCGGCGAGCGGGGTCAGCTTGAGGGTGGCTTCGGTGATGATCGCCAATGTCCCCTCGCTACCGACGATGAGCCGGGTCAGGTCCAAGCCCACCACTCCTTTGCTGGTGTAGACCCCGGTGCGCAGTTCGCGCCCGTCGCCTGTGACGGCCCGCAATCCAAAGATATTGTCACGAGGCGTGCCGTATTTTACCGCGCGTGGCCCTGCGGAATTGTAGGCGAGATTGCCACCGATGCTGCAATAGGCGGCGCTGGTCGGGTCGGGCGGCCAGAAGAAACCCAAGGGTTTAAGCGCATCTTGCAACGCTTGGTTGGTCAGTCCCGGTTCCACCACGGCGAAACGATTGTCCGGGGCAAGTTCGATGATTCGGTTCATGCGTTCCAGCGACATCATCAAGCCGCCCTCTAGCGGTACGACCGCCCCGGTGGTGCCGGTGCCGCGTCCGCGTGGAGTCAGCGGGACACGGTATTCGTAGCACAGTCGCACCACCGCTAAAACTTCTTGATGGTTGACGGGAAAAACCACCGCATCGGGCAGGGCGTGTTTTTTGGAGTTATCGCAGCCGTAGGCCCAGCAGTCTGCCGGGTCGCTGTAGACCGTGCCAACCGGAAACGCTTGTCGCAGGTGGGCGAGGAACTCGTCTGTCAGAGCCATGGATTATTCACCGAATAATTGATGGTCGATAAGATCGCACAAGCAATGCAAGATAATGAGATGGGTCTCCTGTACCCTGGCGGTGGTTGGGCTGGGAATGCGAATCTCGATGTCACTGTCATTCAAAAGCGGGGCCACGGCTCCGCCATCGCGGCCAGTCAGGGCGATGACGGTCAAATCGCGATCATGGGCAGCCGTGACGGCACTAAGAATATTAGCCGAGTTGCCACTGGTGGTGAACACTAACAGAATGTCGCCGGCATGCCCCAAAGCACGTATCTGTTTGGCAAAAACTTCGTCGTACTGATAATCGTTAGTGATAGAGGTAAGGGTCGAGGTGTCACAAGTCAGCGAAATGGCAGGCAGGCTAGGCCGTTCGCGTTCGTAACGGTTGAGCATTTTCGAGGAAAAATGCTGGGCATGCGCTGCTGAGCCACCGTTTCCGCAAACCAGAATCTTGCCGTCGTTGACTAGGGCTTGGGCTATTTTGGTGGCGGCGATTTCGATCAATTCCGACAAATTGGCCTGTGCTTCCTGACCGGTTTGCAGGCTGTCGGTGAAATGCTGGTGGATACGTTCTTGCAATGTCATAAGTGGTTAGTGGTCATTCAAATTAATCGTGGAATATTCGTAGGGGCGGGTTCTAAACCCGCCCTTGGCGTTGTCGGTTGTTGGGTGGATTCGGAGACCGCCCTTGGCGTTGCCAGTGGTTATTGGGCGGGTTTAGTTATTGGGCGGGTTTGGAACCCGCCCCTACGGTTATCCTGTTTGGAAAGCATCTTTGATCCATTGTAACGCAAGCTTGCCTTGGTCAGGAGAAACCGCTGCCACATCGAAACGTGTGGGCCGGTCAATATGCTTAGTCGTTAGGTAATGGGATGCTGCGTGGATCAAGCGTGCCTGTTTGCGGGTGCCAACGCTGGCCAGTGCCCCGCCGAAGCTATCATTGGCCCGATAGCGCACTTCTACGAAGACGATCTTACCGCCATCCCGCATGACGAGGTCGATTTCACCACCCCGGCAGCGATAATTCCTTTCCACCAGCACCAGACCTTGGGTTTGGAGAAAGGCCAAGGCCCAATCTTCAGCCCGCTGTCCCGCAGTCAGGTGCGCTGCGCTGGGTTCATTATGGAACAGCATCACGGTGCAAGCGAAGAGGCGCTAGGCTGAAGTATCGGTGCGATGCCTAGCGGTTGCAAGCTGTTGTCCACGAACTGTGCGCAATGAAGTTGGCGGTTTACCTTATTGCCCCGTAGCGTCAATACGCCGGTAGCCCCAGGGAATTGGCTTTGCAAGCCGCCTTTTAGAAGATTTAGTTCTTGACTCAACCGGTAGGCATCAATCCCCATGGGTAGTAGGCGCAGGTAAACCTCGGGCGTTTGTTCGGCCACCGTGTGCATGGCTTGCCGGGACAGCACTCCGGTATCGCTGTTTAAAAGCCAAGGACTGTCGCAAAACGTCACCTTGGACAAATCGGCGTTTTGTGGCGCGGTAGGCTGTCCGTTGAAGATTAGGGAAGTTGCATAGACAGGAATGCGAATGGACTCTTGGTTTTCGATATGCGGGTTGAGCAGGCGTCCATCCCGTGAGTCGGCGATCATGAAGATGAATTCCGGTGGAGTTGTGCTTGCTGAAGCGGTATCAGCCCCCCCTGGCACGTTAGACAGCAAACGTTTTGCAGTCTCGGAATAGTCCGCCGCACCTGGCTGGTAAGTTTTGATATTGGAAATTTTTCCGCCTAGGGATTTCCAATAGTCACTGAAATGATTGATCATGCGCTGACCGAAGGCGGATGCCGGGGCAAGCAATAGCGCGTTCTGCCGGCCATCGAACCAAGCAAGACTGGCAGACTGCTCGACCTCTTGCTCGGGTGTCAATGCGAATTGGTAGAGACCATCGCGATTGTTGGCTTCGGATGCTTGGTTGAGCGCCAGAACCGGAATAGTGAAATTCCCGCTCCTCGCCAGCGCAGCCACCTCTTCTTTAAGCAAGGGTCCAATGACAAATTTCGCACCATCATCGACAAACTTCCGATAAATCGCACCCAAATCGCCTACTTGGGTGTCGGCGAAGCGCAACTCGGAGCGGTTTGGATTGGTGTCGGCGTTCCAGGCCGCCGATATTCCCGAACGGACGGCTTGGGCAGCCTGCGCGTAGGCCCCGGTCAACGGCAGCATGACTCCAATGAAACCATTCGCCGTTGGGGTCATTTGGGCTGGTGCAGGGACTGGTGCAGCAGCTTGGGGCGGCGGTGCGGGTGTAACCTGAACCGGCACGGGCATTATGGGAGCGGGAACGGGGGCCACAGATTCTACCGCCGGGGATTTCAACGGAGTGATTTCCACGGATTTGGTTTTCTTGGCCATTAAACCCTCGACAAACGCGCCATTTGCCGGATGACCAGGATAAGCAGCCCGCCAGATTTGCAATGCCTGTGTCCGGTTTGCCTCAGGGCTGCGCTGGGCGATCACCAAAGCCATCCACCCACCTAAGGTGCCTTGGGTGCTGGGTAGCAGATCGGTCAGAACCTTGTAGGGCAGGCGGTTTAGCGCGTCGTAAATGGCTTCGTTGTTTTTTTGAGTGGCTTCGGGATTTTCGGTCAACTGTCCGTAATACACCCGTTCACGCGCACATTCCAGCATGTCACCCAACTGATTGTAAGCGGATGCGCGCAATATGTGATAATGGGAACGCAATGGCGAGGTCAGCTTCTGGTAATCAATGCCATCCAAACGGGCCATGGCTTCCCGCGCATTGCCTTGGTTCAAATCCAGGCGTGCACGAAGCAGGGCGTAGCGTTGCCGGTCGCCCTCCTCCAACTCGTCCGAGTTGATCGCCCCGAGCAGGGCGCGAGCCGCACGGTCATTGCCTGCCCGCAATTCAGCATCGGCTGCCAGCAAGCGGTAATAATCCGCGTCGTTGGAATTTTCGGCGAGGCGCTGATAGATTTGCGAGGCACCAGCATAATCGCCGTTACGGAAACGTTCGCTCGCCTCGGCTATCATCGGCGTGTCGCGATGGCGTGTCGATTGCCCGGCACAGCCGGTCAACAGGAGGATGAGGCTTAAGATCAACAGCAAATTGGCTTTGGGCATATGAGTAAAATTATTTATCAAGTTATGAGGTGGAATTGTGCCGGAAAATCCTAAAGGCATACTATACCTAGTCGCGACACCTATCGGCAATCTGGCTGACTTAAGTTTTCGCGCTGTTGCGGTCTTGCAAGGTGTCGATTTCATCGCTTGCGAGGACACCCGCCACAGTCGGCCCTTGCTGGAACGCCACGGTATCATCAAGCCTTTGGCCGCCTTGCACGAACACAACGAAGATACCGCATCGAAAAAACTCTTGGATAGATTGGAGAAGGGTGAGTCAATGGCGCTGATATCCGATGCGGGAACTCCCTTGATAAACGATCCCGGTTTCCCTTTGGTCCGGCTGGCGATTGAGCTCAATTTGCGCGTAGTGCCAGTTCCAGGGGCTTGTGCCTTGGTCGCGGCACTTTCCGCCAGCGGTTTGCCAACCGGGCGCTTCGCTTTCGAAGGCTTTCCTCCGCGCACCTCATCCGCACGGCGCACCCTTTTGCAAAACTTGGCGGATAATTCGGGTACGCTTATTTTCTATGAGTCCAGCCATCGGGTTTTGGAGTTCCTCAAAGATATCGCCAGTGTTTTTCCTCCGCAACGCAGCATCGTCATCGCCCGCGAATTGACCAAGCTACACGAAACCTTCCTCCGATGCAAAGTCGAAGAAGCTGCCATCTTGGTCGAGTCCGACCCGAACATGGAAAAGGGCGAATTCGTGGTGTTGCTCGAAGGCGCGCCACAACACAATCATAATGAAGAACTGACTTCGGAACAGACGCGGGTGCTCAAGCTATTATTGGAAGAATGCTCGGTGAAAACCGCCGCCTCACTGACGGCGAAAGTCACCGGGGCTAGAAAAGAGTTGGCTTATCAGGCAGCGCTAAAGCTGGCTGATAAAAGAGGCTAGTA
>QJPH01000406.1 GCA_003242955.1 Candidatus Methylumidiphilus alinenensis | reverse complement strand
CTGGCATTGGAGGGTGGCCGTCGCTGCCACTGGCGGCCGCGTGTACACCTTCCCTTCTGCCGTCTTTTGGTACAGGTCGAACAGCCAATAGCCGTCTATAGCCTCGACTTCAATTCCAAGGCCAGGGGGCGGTTGAGTGTAGCGGACGAAAAAGTCAGGCCATTCGCCTGACGGGCAAAGCGGCATTTTGAGGATCGAATGGTCAACAAAGCTGAAAGTCAAAGGCCCGTGGTAGGGCTTGCCCCACTGGGACTCCGCCAGCCGCGTCCGCGTCGGCGCGTCGTTGATTTGCCGTTGGCGCTTTTCCAGCGCGGCTTGGCGGGTGAGGGCGGCGTTGCGGAAGAATTCGTCTTCGGCCTTTTCTTGGGCCTTGCTATTGGCCCAGTGGCTGTAGCATTCGTAGAGATTCCTTTCCCATCCGGCCCTTGTGGGTCCGCAGAGCGCGTCCAAGCCTTGCTGGACATTCTTGGTTGTTTGGATGACGGCCGGGAGGGTTCCGGCGACGAACAGCAGGATGATGGCTGTTTGGATTCTTGGGTCGAGGGCGTTCAGCCATGCTCTGGTTTTGGTGAAGGCGGTCGTTATCGAGTGTGGCATAAGCACTCCGAAATCAATGGCGTTGAAAATGCCCACAATAGGAAATCTGTAAACAAAAATCTACATTTAACCGTTAATCCAAATCGAGGGGGTTTCCGGCGGCTTCTTTGGATGGGTTGGCATGATTCATGATTTTTCAAGAAACGCCAGGAACGGTTGCTTACTCCCATTTCCATCCTGGAAGGGGCTTTTGCTTTTGCCTTTCGCTGCCTGCGCCGGTCGGGTTTGCGGTGTTTGCCGCTGGGGCTGGGGCGGCGTAGCCGCCCTGGGGTTTTCGCATTTTTTGCGGTGCGCGGTTTTTTGCGAAAAGCCAGAAACGGGCGGGTTACGGATAAGAAGAAGGATAAATAAAAGGATAAAAGGATAGGAGCCGAAAAACTGTGAAAATCATTTTCCAATTCAATATTTTATGAAAATGACCCCCTACCTATGCTCCCTGTCTCATGCATTTTTTCAGCCGTTTTTGAGGGGGCCGGATGCCGGTTTTCGAGTTGTCCGGCCCTTGTTCGCACGATCTTCTACCTATACTCCCTGCTTTTTTTGCGACCCCCTACCTATACTCCCTGCTTTTTGCCTGACCCTCTACCTATACTCCCTGCTGGACACCCTGACCTGCTACCTATACTCCCTGTCTCAAACTGTGCCTCTACCTATACTCCCCGCCAACCTCTACCTATGCTCCCTGCTTTTTGCCCCGACCCTCTACCTATACTCCCTACCCTCACCCTGAGTTATCCACAGGCTTGGACTTGGCAGTGGCGAGCGAGTGGCGCTTGCTGGCCGCCTTCACCTCAGCAACAAATTCGCGGGACGGGTGTAGCGTGTACACTATGTCCAATATCTTGCCACGTTGACGGAGTATCGCGTTTTTTTGCGGCTTGGCCCGCAACAGCGGCGGTTGGCAGGTTTGCAATTCCTCAAACGCCGAGTCCACGGCGGCCACGGCATTGGTGAACCGTTCATAGCCGTCCAGCAGCTTGCTGTCGCGGATGATGGTGGAAAGCCGCATCTCAAACGGATGCAGGAAGCCGGCATTCAGGTATTTGAGGCTCAAGACCTTGTCAAGCCATCTGGACAACTGATTTTTATGACTCATTGGACAACTGATTTTTATGACTCATTAGCCGTGCATAATTGAATTGCCGATAAGTCAGTTCATCAAGGGATCGACTGGCGAATGGGTGAAAATCCACGAACCATTTTGCCTTGGGGTCTTCGGCTAGTTTGTCTTTGGATACACGGAAAAGGTTGTTCAAATAAAGGCTTTTACTTGTAAAGTCCCCGTCATTCCCGTCCAGCGTTTTAGTCTTGATTACCGCGCTCGACATGATTTCGAGGCTCATGTTGATTTCGCTATATGTCCGTCCGTGGCCTCGCCTTTCTAATTCCTTGCGCACCATGTACAGCGTAAACACCACGCCGCAGCGCCTTTCTTTCGTGTCAAAATAGCCGTTGTTCTGGCCTGTCGCTATTTTCCTCAGCACATCTTCGATGAGTTCCTCGTTGGCGCTCGGGTAGTAGCCCGTGACAGTGCCGTCATCGGCTTGTATCCACGCGGGCTGGATCGTCGCCTTGAGTTCCCTGCCCCGGTAATGGAATGAAATGTGGTGCAGTTGTGGAAAGGCCCCGGCCTTGCGCCATTTGTCCTGCTGCTGCCGCGAGATTGAATAGCGCGGGATGCTGTCCCACAGGTCGAAGACGTTGGACAGCGAGTCACGCTCCAGGGCCGTGTTGCACAGCAGGTCTTGGAACAGGGCCATCTGGCGGTTGCCGAAATCCTCCGGCTTGGGCGGTTCGCCCGGTTCTTTTGCTTTGAAAGCGGCCACGGCGGTCGGCATCCGGGCCAGCCGGCCTTCAAGCCAGGCATTGAACGCTTCCATGAATTCGGCGCGGATGGGTTCGCAATGCCACGCCAGGCCGGCGGGCATGCCGGGGTAGCGCCGCTTGAAGGCCTCGCTGCCCGACAGGAACTCGGCCACGAAATCCTGCATGGCATCGCGGACGAAAGGCGCGTTATCCGGCATGCCCTTAAAACTGGAAGTTGACGCTACTCATCAAAATGCATTCCACTTCTGGCGTTGCCGGTGGCAGTCAATATTGGGTGTGGCATGGTCGTCACCTAAATCGGTCGCGTTGAAAGCACACACAGTAGGAAATCTGTAAATAAAAATCTACATTTAACCGTTAATCCAAATCGAGGGGGTTTCCGGCGGCTTTTCCGATTGGGTTGGCATGATTAATGATTTTTCAAGAAACGCCAAGAACGGTTGCTTAGGCCCATTTCCCTCATGGAAGGGGCTTTTGCATTTTGCTGCTTGCGGTTCGGGTCGGTTGGTTTTCGGCTGGCGCGGGGCGGCGTAAGCCGCCTGGGTGTTCGTTTTTTTTCGGTTCGCGGTTTTTCGCGAAAAGGCTGAAAAGTGCGGGCGGGTCACGGATAAAAGAAGGATGAATAAAAGAATAAAAGAATAGGGGCCAAAAAAGTTGTTTTTTTGATTTAAAAATCATGTGCTTGAAAAAACGACCTTCCCCCTATGACTACCGGTTTATGGCGACCCTCCACCTATACCTACCGGTTTTTTGGCGACCTTCCCCCTATAACTACCGACAGAGCCAGCCAAAACCACGGAAAAAGTGTCTCACTTTGTCTCAAAATTGACACCCTCCACCTATAACTACCGACACCCTCCCCCTATAACTACCGAAAAAGGCCATGACCCTCCCCCTATAGCTACCGGAAAAGGCCGCGACCCTCGACCTATAACTATCTGCGTTTAACACCAGCCAAGACTGGCGGTAAGGAAGTTCCGTTGAAGATTGTTATGGACATGGGCTTACTGCCAGAAAGTCCACCAAAGTCACACTCAAGGCTTGTCTCGGAGCTTGGCAAGATGTCTGACGATAATGAAATTATACGCTGGTATTGTTATGGAAAGCCGGAGCTTGTTGGCAATGGCGATGTTTGCGAACTTCATGTCACAAACCTTGATTACCTGTTTGTCAAAAAAAAGTTCAAACCGTGACAATGGCAACTGCATCGTCCCATCCGTCCAGGAAGTCGCCGCGACAGGTCAATGGATGCAGAATGAAAGAACCGGCACCAAGTGACTTTTCCATCAGCCCGGCAAGGGCTATGACGTGGGAAGCGTCCGGTAGCCCGATGTGTATTTCATCCCGGATTCCTTCTTCATGCCATCCGTCTGGCTGCAGTGACGCCAAGGCGAACTCCCTTCCCATCGTAACATAGATAGTGGTGAGTATCCGCCTGTCCCGAAGGGTTCCCGACGATATTTCCAGGAAAAAGTCCCCGCCAATCGCGCCAAGTACGGGATAGGGACTCTGAGCATTCTGGTTCCTAGCGAGCAGCATGCGTAAGCCCAATACAAGCCGTGCCATGTCCATATTTTTACCATTCAAGTTACCAAGAAACCATGATTATCAGAGTCATAATCAAATGGAATTGATTTAAGCGTAATCATTTGACTACGTTCTTTCGAGTAAACCCTAATGGTTGACTGATGTTCTACATCCACGCCTGGTAAGCGAAGGTAGTCTTTAAATAAATTTAGCTCTTCTTGCGTAACCTCTATTTCCTGACCAACAACAACGGTATCGGCTGTAGTATTTAATTTATTTGTTTTTCTGTTGTGTGAAGATTCGGGGTATTAACTTTTTGCTCTATGATAAAATAGATCATTACCCGCTTACTTCTGCCGCAGCGTATAAATATTTCATTCAAAATACTAACGCATTTTGCATTTCTAGCTTTTGCTTTTTTTAATATGTTTTTGTTATTGATGAATTTGAAGATTAACCCTACCATTTGGCTAACGATATTTAACATAATACTATACTCCACAAGTCGATGGATACAGAATGAAAGAAACAGTGTCAAGTGACTTTTCCCTCAGCCCAGCAATGGCTGTGACGTGGGAATCGTCCGGCAACCCGATGTCAAAACTATGGGGATTTATATGAAGAGAGCTTGGCGAAACTGCCCCTGTCAATAAATGTATCCTTCTCACTGATGCGGTAGCCGTTTAAGTCTTCTTCATAAACCTCGTAATCATGCGCAAGCGATGTAAGCAGATGCTCCAGTGCGTTATTGACTCTAAATTTTGGGGTATTATTGAAACCATAGAAGTAATTATTGGACGCTACAATGCTGTCGCCCTCAACGTGGATATGGATTGACAATCGAAACATGTCCTCCGCTGGCTTAAACCGGACAGATGCATTGATGCGGTAATCGTCATTTATCAGCGTGTAGGCGGCCCCAGCCGTGTCGCCGTCAGGCGCGGGAGCGAGTGTGCAGGATTCCCATAGGCGATTGGTGAACAACGCCTCAAACGGGTCCGGCAACGGGTTGAAGGCACGGAGGTGCGAGGACAGCCAGGCCGAGTCGGGCATGGTTGGCGACCGTCCGGGGATAGGCTTCATAACATAGTTCGCATCAAAGTCCTTGACGAAAGTTTTGTCCTTTGCGAATGTTTTCGTTGGCACGCTGCCGCATGCGGTCATGCCAAGCGCTAAGACCAACACTGTCAAATTCACGAATTTAAGCTTAATATGTTGTTTTTTCATGGTGCCTACCTAATGCAAGTCGTTATGTCATAGTGTCAATGGTTCGGTCAAACAGGGATCGGCTTGCCTTGCGCGAGCGTCCGTTCCTGGAATTGGATATCGCTGGCCAGCAGTTCGAACTTGCCGTTGCGGATGTTGCCCCGGATGGTTTCGCCGCCCTGCTCAGGGATGACGAGGGGGCGTATCCGGGCGGTCTTGTCGGCGAGGCGCTGGTGGAACACCGCCCGCAGGGAGGCGGCCAGCGAGTTCAGGGCATGGTCGCCGCCGCCGGACAGGGCGACCAGCCGGTGCAGTGCCTCCACTTGGGAGGATGCGTGGAGGGTCATGCACACCAGCGTGCCGTTCAACGCGGCGGTGAGGGCCTCGTCCGCCGCCTTGCGGCTGCGCACTTCGCCCACTAGGATGAGGGTGGGGACGCCGACCGGGAACATGCGCATGGCGGTGTGGATCGCCTGGTCCAGCGGGTACTCTTGGGTGACCGCCATTTGCAGGCACAGCCCTTCCCCGTGCCGCCCTTCCAGCGGGATTTCGGGCGGGTCCTCCGCCGCGATGCAAACCCCGCCGAACGCTTGCAGCCGCGCCGCCACGGTGGCGGCCAGAGTCGTGGTCTTGCCCTGGCCGGGCCCGCCGCAGACGACCAGCAGCCCGCCCTTGCACAGGGACGCATGGGTCAGCACAGCCACAACCGGCTTGGGGAGCAGCCCGTCCAAGGGCGGCGGCGCCCCCGCCAACCGCCGGAATACGAGGATGTTGCCGGACACGGTGCTGGCCCGCTGGGCGCGGAACAGCCATGCCTCGTTGCCGCTGCCATCGGCGGCAGGCACTTGCAACTGGATGGTGAAATGGCCGTGCGACGGCCTTTCCCTTCCCGCCTTGTCCAAGCCGGCGGCCAGTGCCGCCAGTCGCGGGTCATTTCCGACCGGCCTGGGCCCCGGGTAGAGCAAGGCTCGCATCGGCTCGCCTTCGGGGAAGTACACGTCGGTCACCTCTTCATGGCCAATGGCATCCATAACGCTTACATGGCCCGGATCACAATGCTGACCGCGCCGCCCGTCCCGCAGGCGTCGGTGACGGTGTCCCGCGCCGGGTTGGGGGTGTTGGCGCTTTTCAGGTTGGACGAGCCGCCCACGTCCAACTCGTCCGCCGTGCCGAGCAGGGCCGGGGCCAGTTGGATGCAGGCGGGCTGGGGTATGTTGGCCAGTGTCACTTGCAATGCAGTGTTGGCGGCCGCGCCGGTCAACGCGCCCGGTGTCAAGGTGATGGTCCCCCAGTTGCCGGCCAGCGCGGTGCCATTGACCAGGGCGGTCGGGGCCAGGTTGTACTGGATGATTTTCGCCGTGGTGAGGTTGGCGTAGCGGCCTTGGTACAGATTGCGCGTACTGCTGATGAGCATGCCGATGTTTTGGGTTTCGCTTGACACCCGCGAACTGAGCATCAGAGCGGGTCCGAAGGCCAGCCCGGCCAGGATCAGCAACAGGCCGATGGCGATGACGATGGACAGTTCGATGAGGGTGAAGCCGCTTTGCTTATGCGGGGCGGCTTGGGTTGGTTTAAGGGGTTTGCGCTTCATGTTGGGATGGCTCCTAATGGTGATGGGTAAATCAACTGTCTGCCGGACAAGGTGTGTGGGCCGGATGGTTTTTGCCGCCTGGCTCACAGTCGCATGACCGTGGTGACCTGGGTGTAGAAGTTCATCACCACCGACATCACGGCGGGGATGACGCCGCCGACCAGCAGGCCGACCAGCACCAGCACGGCGGCATTGGCATAGATGCCGATTTTTTTGGCGGACTTTTCCGCTGACTCGGCGGCCTGGGTGCCGAGCCGGGCCATGGCCTTGTCCGGGTCGCTGAGGCGGTCGAACAAGGCAACGGCAATGCGCACGTCAACCGGGAAGATGGGGTTGTCCAAGGCGGCCAGGCGCACGCCAGCGCCTTGTTCCAGCTTTCTCCGGATCAACGCCAAATGCGCCCTAAACCAAGGCGACGGGTTGTTATCCCAAAGGATTTGCACCGCGTCGCCCATGGGAATCCCCGAACGCATCATGATCGAGATCGTGATGAGCAATATCGCCCCCTGGTAGGTTTGATAGAGGTTGTACGGCGGCAGGCGGCGGTCCAGCCAACGCCTCGCCCGGCCCGGCTTCCAACGCGGCAACGAGAGCATCGCCGCAGCCAGTAGGGCCAAAGCCGCCAGCAGCATCAGGAAGCCGTAGTGCCTGACGGCGGACGACAGCCCGTGATAGAACAGGCCCAGGCCGGTCCATTTGTCCGCCGGTATCAGCTGCGCCAGCGTCGGGATGACTTGGGTCGAGAACACCAGCAGCATGGCGGTGCCGACCATCAGCAACACGGCGGGATAGGCCATCGCGCCGGTGACTGCGCCGACGATGCGCCTGCGGCTTTCGGTCAGGCCCGCCGCGTTGCGCAAGGCACTGCCCAAGTCCACGCCACGGGTGATGGAACCCAACATTTGCGACTCGTGGGCAACGACCCAGGGGCGCAGCGCCTCGGCGACGGTTTTGCCCTCGTGCAATCGCTTCATGATGTCGGCGAGGATGTCGGCGCGGCGGTCCGATTCTTTGCGGAACACCTTTTCCATGGTGGCGAGCGCGTCGTAGACCGGAATCCCCGCGTCCACCAGGCCCGCCAGGTTGGACAGCAATTCGCTCCTCGGGCCGTCGCCCAGCACGACGTGGCGGAGCCAGGCAGTGTCCAAGTCTTTCATGACCGGCATGGCTGGTACCCCCGGTGGAATGCGCCTAATGCATCGGCTTGGCATTGCAAGGCAATGGCCTTGCCGGTCAAGCCGCGTTCTGTTGTCGCGCATCCTGCTGTCTGTGGCCTTGTTGTGTTCATAAAGGTATCTCGCTGCCAAATCATGCGGCCAAGCCGCGTTTGCGCAGGGCGCCGTGCGACTCAAGCCGCAACTGGCCTAGGCTGCGCTCCACATTCACCGGCGATATCAAGCCTGCGCACATTTTGTCAATGGCGTGGTCGCGGATCGAATAGCCGGTTTCCCTGCCGAGCCAGAGATCGAATGCCTCTTGGTCGCGGCGGTCCAGGAGCAGCTTGAGCAAGGGCGGGTCGGGGGCGACCACTTCGGCGCACACTGTCCGCCCGCGCACCCCTTTCCGGCACTGGGCGCAACCGGGGCCGCGAAAGCGGACACGGTCAAGGTCGCCACCGGCCACGGCGCGTAGGCGGAACTCCAAGCCAGCATCAACCATGCCGGTTTGCAAGGCATCCCCGAATGGGATGCTGCATGACCCGCAAAGGACGGGGACCAGGGTCTGGTGGATCAACCCTGAAATGAATTGCGGCCCGCACAGCAAGGCCCGGTTGACCGGGTTGTTCGCCATGGTCGAACCCAGCCCCTCCAGGCGCGGGATGATGCCCAAGGCCCGGCTGGCGTGGACGGTGGTCATGACGGGGTGTCCGGACCCCACGGCCGAGGCGACCAGCAGGGCCGTCTCCAAGTCGCGTATCTCGCCGACCACCAGGATATCCACGTCGGTGCGCATGGAACTGCGGATGGCGTTGACATAGGGGTCAATGCCGCGGTCACGGTCGTCGCGGCTATGGATGACCGGGCTTTGGATCGCCCCCGGCACTTCGTACTCCGGCGGGTCTTCGACGGTTTGCAGGGAAACCGACCCGCCAGCCGACTGCAACAGGAGGTTCATCAGGTTGGCCAGAGTGGTGGATTTCCCCGAGCCGGTCTCGCCGGAGACGACCAACGCACCGTTAGGCTCGGCCACCATGGCCTGTATGGCTTGGGCTTGTCCTTCGCTGTAGCCGAGGTGCTGTAAGGACGGCGCAAACGCGAAACCCTTGCCGGTCGACAGTATCCGCAACACCACCAGGACGCCAAGCGGGTAAATGGGCTTGTGCGAATAGCGGATGCGATGCAAGCGCCCACGGATGACGCGGGCGAAATTGGCATCCTGGGGGCGTTCGGGGACCCAGGTCGTGTCCCTGATTTCGGCGAGGACGGTGTAGGCGCAGGTGCACATGTCGGTGGCATGCTCGCTGGTCCAGTGGGCGATGGTTTCCAGTTCGCCGTAAATGCGGAATTTGATTTCCGCCGCCGGGGGGCGGATGATGATGTGAATGTCCGACGCGTTGGACTCCCCGGCCTGGAAAACCAAGTTGTCGAAGGCGCGTTGCGCCCGGCTGTCCACCGCCGTCCCGGCCTTGTCCCCTGGCGTGGCAAAGTGCTGGTAGATCAAGGGGATCAACCCTGGCACGGCGCGGCGCTCCGCGCCGACGGGATAGCCGCGCTGGGCGGCCCGGTTGCGCAAGTCCCTTAGGTTGCGCGAACCCGCCTGCGACAATTGCTCGGCCAACACCAGCAGAGTGCCTGAATCGCCCTGTAGCAACGCCATCTCGCGCCGAGCCCCCTCGGTGAGGGGGATTTCCGCTTCGGTCAGGCAGAGGGTGAACCTGTCAGGCAAGTCGTCGAGCGATTTCATGACTGCACCGGCCGCGTTGTTTGCCGTGGCAATGACTAAATCCAGGCGGTTGGGCGTTTCCACGGCGTTCATTGCCGTTCCCCCGCGCCGATGTAAAAGGGCAGCATGCGGCGGTTGCGCCCTTCGACGAGGATGACGCCGTCCAGGGAAACCTGGGCGACCGACCCGCCTTGCGGCAGCGCCTGGCCCGCCCGCACCAAGAATTCGCCGCCCCGGTAGCGGATGCGGGCTTGGTCGCCGAACACCTCCAATACCCGGTCGGCGCCTTGGCCGCCCAAGGGCGGCATGGCGGCAGGCGTGGATGGCGGCGGGTTTTGCGGCTGGGCGGGGGGTGGCTTCTTATCTATTTGATCCTGTGCGGCTTTGGCCTTGGCGATGAACTCCAAGCGTCTGGCCTGCTGTTCCATGATCTTGGCCTCGGATTCCATGCGCTTGGCCTGCTGCTCAAGGCGAAGCTGGTACTCGGTGCAATCGCTGCCGGGCGGCGGTGGCACCCCATTCTGGTCGGCCCGCCGGCATTCGTCCGATGCGGGGACCGTTGGCGCGGCGGAATTTTCCTCGGCCCAGGCGGAGGGCATGGCCCACCACGCCATGAGCATGAAGCCTGCGGCCACGGCCTTGACAGTGTCAGTGAATGACATAATGCCCCTCCAGGCGGAATTCAAGTTGTTCGTAGTCAAGTTCCAGGCTGTCTGCGCGGACCCAAGGCACCAGTGCCTCGCCGTCAAACAACGGCAACAGCGCACCCATGCCCCCCAGCCGCCCGGACAGGGTGAAGCGTCCGCGCTGGTATTTCAGGCCAGGGGGCAGCATCTCGCCGTTGGGTATGGCGATGGGCTGGGCCGGGTCAAGTTTGCAAGCCCCTTCCTTGCCGCCATAGCGGCGGCATCGGTCTATCAAGCCTTGTATCCGCCCCGTCAAGGGGGTGGATTCAACGGCATCAATGCGGGTTCCGGTCGCGCCGGGCGATTCCGAGACGGAGACGGTCTGGGCGCGGGTGTCGGAGGTTACCCTGTCCCTTGGGATTCCCAGTGCTTTGGACAGATCGCCGGGGACGGAACCGTCGCCCATCGCCTGCCAGGTGTCGGTACACCCGGCCACGTCGCAACGCTTGCGAACCAGCCTCCACTGGGCGGCGGACCGTTCCAGCGATTTGCCGGCCTGAAGTGCCAAGCGGTGGAATTCAAGGACGCTAAAGCCGGACAAGTCTTGGGACAACATCTGGTTGCGCAGGGCGATGGCTTGTCGCCGCTGTTCGGCCTTACTATCAATGACGGGGATCGCCGGGGCGTCGGTTTGGGTAGGTTTCAGCGCCAGCCAGCCCATTGCCGCCACGCCCGCCAGCAAAATCAACAAGACCATGGCCTGGACGGGGCTGGTGCCGGGTTGCAGGGATTTGATCGCGGCGGCGGCCCGCGTTTTTGGACTGTCGGTGGATGCCAGCACCGGCTCGCCGTCTCCCGCGAAGCCTTGCGAGGCCGAACCGGCCACGCGGCAGCCGAAATCATGGACCAACTCCTGGACTTGCCGGCGCAGGAAAGCGGCATCGTCCACTACGATGTCCGTGCCGGACACCACCGCCCCCGCCGAGATCGCCGCCATCCAATAGCGCCGGTCATGGGTTCCCGCGTCGGCCCATTCGATGACGCAAAGCGCCGTGCCTTCAGGGTAGTGCAAGGCCAGCATGGCGGCGGCGGAGGGGGGCGGGTTGCGCCCTTCGCCGGTGGCAAAACCGACCCCGACGATGGCCTTGCCGGATTTCAGCACGACCCCGGCATCGGCGCCGGTTTCTTCCATCCGTGACTGGATGGCTTCCCGCGAATCGGCAATCTGCCAGTTGAGTCCGACAGTATAAGCCCGTTGGCCGATGGAGACCCTCATCACACGGACCCGTTGCCGACCAGTACCGGCGTGATGAGGATCACAATCCGGGTGCGGTCTTTGGTGAGTTGGCGCGACCCGAACAAGGAATTCTCCGGGACGACCGGGGCCGACAAATTGGACTGGTCGGCGCTTTGCTCGAACCCGCTCAGCACCAGCGTGTCGCCCGCCTTCACCGCCACCGCCTGGATGAAGGCCCGGCGCTCGAAATTGGGTATTTGAATGGTGGCTTGGTTGTCCCCCGAGCCGACCGAAGCGTTGGTGAAGCTCAGCAGGCGGCTGAGGTCGATGTTGTAGCTGAGCATCACCCGGTCGCGGTCGAGTATCCTCGGGGTCACCGTCATCTGGAAGCCGGTGGTGATGGAACCCGGCACCAGGGTGTTGGAAACGACGCCGGTGACCCCGGTCACGGTGGTCGATGTCGCCTTGAGGTAGCCGTTGGTTTGCGTCACCTGGATCGGGGCCGGGGTGTTGTTGAGCGTGGTGGCCACCGTGGACTGGATGACCCGCCCGTGCAGCGCGTTGGACAGTGCCTTGATAATCATCTTGGTGCCGTTGAAGTCGCTGGACGGGCGGAGGATTTGCATGGCCAGGTTGGCCGTCACGCCGGTGATCAAGTCGGGGGTGACCAACATCATTCCCAGCGTATCGTTCTTGAACAGCAGGTTCCACTGGATTTCGAACTGTTCGGAATCGGTCCCCTCGACGCTGAGGACTTCGACTTGAATGGCGATTTGCCGCACCAGGCTGGCATTTTTCTGTTCGACATAATCGGCCACGCGCTTGACCGCCGCCGGGGTGTCGGTGACGGCGATATCGCCCGACGAAGGCGATGCGGCGACCTTGCCTGCCGGGGTCAGCAGGCGTTTGACGGCTTCTTCGATTTCTTTCCAAGGGTCGAGCTTGGTTTCGACCTTGACCGTTTGGCCGACGTTGTTTTGCGCGGAACCACCGGCCCCGGAGCTTAGGCTGATGCCGCCCGTCGTCCCGCCGGTGCTGATGGACCCGCGCGTCAGGTCTTCGGTCAATGCCTTGCCGCCCACCTCGGCCTCCACCGTCCGCGTGCCCGGCGGCAGATAGAGTGTGAACGTGCGGGTGACATAGCGGCTGATGACGACCCTGCCGCCCTTGTATTCCCAGGCCACGCCGAACCGCGCGGCGAGTTGGTCAAGCAGCCCGTCCAGCGGCCCGTCGTGGCTATAGGCGATGCGCAGCGCGTGCGGGTCGCCATCGCCTTCCCCGGCCGCCACCCTGTCGGCGGGGGCAGGCAGCCCGTCCGCGCCGGGGATTGGCAAATCGGGCAGTTGCGGCCTGCTGCCGTTGCCGGGCAGGGGCAGGTTGGGCAGCGTGACCGGTGTGCTTCTACGCGGCGCAACGGAGGCCTGCCCATTGGAAGATACTGCCAAATCCGGTTCGAGGCTCACGGGTATATGGGTCACCTGGGTAATCCGCTGGGCAATCTCGCGCAACGGGGCGGGCGTGGCCGAGGCCAGCCGGACTCTCTGGGTGATCTCCGGGGCGGAAGGATGGTCCAGGGCTATCTCGCGCCCCGCCAGCCATTTGCCCGGATGGACTACGACGGCAGGTACGGCTTGCTTGGACGTGGACAGTTCGCCGGTGATTTGGCTGTCGGTGTAGGCGACGGCCTTGTCGATATCGGACTTTTTCAACGCACAGCCTAGCATCAGGAAAAAAGCCAATGCGGCGAGGACTACGACCAACTGTTTCACCCTGTGAGCCATCACTGTCTTCATCGGTTGCGGGTGACGCGGATCACCTGGTTTCCTTGCCAGACGTCCGCGCCGAACGGTGCGCCGTTGGCCCGCAGGCTTTCCATCAATTGGGTGACGGCTTCGGTAAGCCCGCCATGGAATTCGGCGGCGGCACTGAGCGAGTAGTCGTTGGGGGCATCCCAGACTAAATCCCAGCCAGAGCCGGAAGTCCAGCGGGTCAATGCCGTGCGCAGGGTCTCCCCTGCCGACACACGGTAGGTTTGGCCCGTGTCCAGTGCCACATGGACGGGCTTGGAAGATTTTGCAGCGTAGGCGGGGGTGGCATCCGCCAATTTGACATTGGCTATTGCTTCCTTCTCCGGCTTTGCCGGTATCGGCGAGCCATCATCGTCACCGTCTGCCGGGGCTGCGCCGCCTGGCCCATTCGCCCGGCCAGGCGTTTGCAGCGCACCGCGCCCATTCCCGGCGATGGCCGCGACGGGCGCAACAACGGCCGGTTTCGACGGCTTGCGCGGTTGGTCCGGCGCGGACTGGGCGAGTGGGTGGATGTCCACATTGCCCTTATGGATCGCAGAGGATTCCGCGCTTGCCGGCACGTCGGGCAACGGGCGGCGGCAGCGGGCCCCGGCACCCAACGACACCGGCAGCAACCCGCACATTAAGATTGACAAAACAACCAGCCTTTGGGACATGGCGATGCTCCTGGATTAAACTGCCATACACCCTACCGAATCCGCAAATAAAAATCATCATTTAACCGTTAATCCAAATCAAGGGGGTTTCCGCTGGCAGTCGGGGCGGGGATTTTTTATAATCGCAGGCAGGCATTTCGTTCAAACTGGGGGGTACATGAACCGGAGGGTGTTTTTGCAGTGCGTGGCGGCGGGTGCCGCCGCCTGCGCGTTGGACTGGCCCGGTCCGGCGGTGGCGGGGAACCCGCCGCCACGGGCGCTGTGGCTGCTGAGGGGCAAGGAGTGGGGCTTGCTGGATATCGAAGCGGAGCGCGATTACCGCACGGCATGCTGGCTGCTGCGCGACACGCTCAAGGGGCAGACGGCGCAGGCCTCGCTGCGGCTGTTGCAAACCGCCGCCTGGATGCAGGCCTTTTTAGCGCTCTACCAGGTGCATAGGCCGTTCGTCGTGCATTCGGGCTTCCGCACGCGCTTCACCAACGAACTGGCCGGCGGGGCGAAGGCTTCGCTGCACATGCTCGACCCGCAGGGCTTTTTCCATGCGATGGACATCCACATGGACGGCATTTCGCCGGAATACCTGGGGCGGCTCGCCGCGCTGGCCCGGCAGGGCGGGGTCGGCTTCTACACCGACCGGAAAAACGGCTTCGTGCACATTGACGACGGGCGGGTGAGGTATTGGCGGGGGTGACAGTGTTGTAATTAAATTCGGGTGCTAATATTGAGACTTCCGTAAAACTGACAAAAAGACAATTAACATGCAAAATATAAAATTGTTTCTGGCCTCTTCGTCGGAATTGGCGGGTGAGCGCAAAGATTTTGAAGTGTTCATCAATCGCAAAAACAACGATTGGATTCCGCAACAGGTCCATCTTGAACTGATCTTGTGGGAAGACTTTCTCGATGCAGTGTCGAAAACGCGGCTACAGGAAGAATATAACAAGGCGATTCGGAAGTGTGACATTTTCGTGATGCTTTTTTTCACCAAGGTTGGCCGCTATACGGAAGAGGAATTTGAAACCGCCTTCGGACAATTTAAAGCGACTGACAAGCCATTCATCTTCACTTATTTCAAAGATGGGGAAATCAGCACAGGCAACCTCAACCTAGAGAACTTAATAAGCCTCACAGCATTCCAGAAAAAGCTTGCTGACTTGGGGCATTTTTACACCCGCTACAAAACTATCGACGAACTTATTTACAAGTTCAACCGCCAACTGGACAAACTCGCCGCCAATGGATTCATTGAACTTGATCGGGATAATGACGGGACAAACGCCAGTGGAGGAGACTGTTACCAAGCCACCCTGAATGGGAATGGCGCGATTGCGCAGGGACCGGGGGCAACGGCAGTCGGAGCCGGGGGGGTTGCCATCAGAGGCAATAACACAGGCAACATCAACACCGGTACACAGATCGGCACGGGCGGGGGTAAAGCGTTTGATTAGATTTACAGCAAAATAGATTTTGCCAACCAAAGTCATCAAAATATCCATGGAAGCAAGTCTATTGATATCCATAACAATATCTATACCAGAGCAGATTTTATCCAATGACCGAGCCGTTCAACTCTTGCTTCATTAGTTATAGGCATCCTGCTACCAAAGGTAATCGAGAAGAAAGCCTGATCAAGCATGTTGTGAAGGCGATTACCGACCACATTGAGTTGTATACGCATGATCACCCCGTATACTTTGATGAGAAAGACTTAATCCCTGGATACAATTATGACGAGAGGATCGCAGAAGCGATCTGCCGTAGTGCTTGTATGGTAATCGTGTACTGGCCATCCTACTTGGAGTCAGACTATTGCAAAAAAGAGATCGAAGCCATGCTTAATGTCGAGGAAAGGCGGCATCGGATACTTGGCGATAAATTGCGCGGATGCCGACTTTTTATTCCGATCATCCTTCGGGGTAAATTCGATCAACTGCCTGATCGTGTGCGAAATAACTGCCAGTACCTTGACTATTATGCTCAAACAGTGAACCCTCACTTTAATATCGGAGATGATCCTAAAATGAGTCAAGAATTATTACGCATCGCTGAATATATTAAGGGTCTGTGCGACAAAATGAAGGGGGAAAGAGAGAGACTCTTTGGAAATTGCCAACAATTTGGTTTTTCCTCGCAGGAGGGAATGCTAGAGATTCCACCAGCGCCGCAACAACCATTTCCAGGTCGCTAATGTCCGCAAAACAATCGAATACCTTAATGACCGACTCGCCCCACGGGGTGATCACGTTCTATTCGTACAAGGGGGGTACGGGTCGGACGATGGCTTTGGCTAACATTGCTTGTTTGTTTGCGCAGCAGAACAAGCGTGTCTTGGTCATTGATTGGGACCTTGAAGCACCGGGGCTGCACTATTATTTGCCCTCGTCGGGCAGTGAAGCGGTCAATCCGAATTCGGCGGGCGTGGTTGAGTATTTTACTCATGCGCTCGAACTTGTTGAAAGCACTACCCGCGAAGATGATGAGGATTCTTATGCGGAGCATATACTCGCGCAGATTCCATTTTGTGAATTTCGTCGTGAAACTAATGTTGCGAATATCGACCTCATGCCGGCAGGTCGCTTTGGCTCGACTGGTTGTCCTGATCAGATTTATCAGAGACAGCTCGCCAAGATTGATTGGCAACGGCTATACGAGAAAGCACCTGCAATATTTCGGATATTTGCGCACAAACTGGCAACTGAATATGACATCGTTTTCATCGACTCCCGGACAGGAATGACTGATATCAGCAGCATTTGCACAGCCCTCTTGCCAGACATGCTCGTGGTAGTCTTTACGCCCAATCAGCAGAGCTTGGCAGGGATAGAACAGCTTGTCCTTAATAATGTCCGGTATAGACAGGAGTCTAGGGACTTGCGCCCCCTAATGGTCTACCCTCTGCCTTCGAGGATTGACGCTGAACGCGATAAATTAAGGGAGCTTTGGCGGCATGGCGATCTTGAACGCAATTTTGAGGGGTTTCAACCCCAGTTTGAACGTATCTTACAAGCGTCCTATGTATTGGAGTCCTGTGATTTAACGAGTTATTTTGACGAGGTTCAAATACAACATAGTCCTGATTATTCCTACGGTGAAGAAGTGGCTTCAAGGGAAGCTGCAGATGCTGACCGATTTTCCATTATTCGAAGCTATCAGGCGCTTGTCCAGTGGCTGCAATGTTCTGCGTTACCTTGGGAAAGTCCCGAGAACGCAATGGATAGAAAGCGCCTTGACGGGTTGCTGCTGCTGGAGACAGATATGCTTAGCGAGGCATCTACTACCAGTCCGCTTGACCGTATAGACCTACAGGAGAAGATCGTCAGTCTTGCCATGTCCCAGCGTGGTTCGCACCACCCGGACACGGTGTCGGCGACCGAACGGCTTATCCAGTCGTGTTTTCTACAGGCGACCAGCTTACCGCGAGCCATGAAACTTTTAGAGCAGATCGCCCAGGGGATTTCGCAGATGCGCGATCCGATCAAATTGAAGGCCCTCGGGGTCATACTGAATGGTTCAAAGGCATTGCGGGGCGAAGGAAGGGCGCTGGATGCAGACCATCTTGTGCAATTAATCGCCACTTCCTTACGGGAGAGTTTTTCAAATATCGACGCAAACACAGTTGATCTGGTCGAATACCTCGCCGACAGTCTCTATGTTAAGCACGCCCTGATTGAGGCACAGACTTTACAGGACTTTGCCGAGCAGAGGCATCGCCAACTTCTCGGAACCGAACACACCAACACACTCAGGTCGATGGAAAAACTTGCGTACACATTGTCGGCGCGAGGCAATTTGAGCGATGCACGGAAATTGCTTGAGCAGGTGTTGGACATCAGGTGTCGTGTGCTGGGCGAAGAACACGCCGATACGATAAGGACAAAAAACTATCTTAATGAAATGCTAAGAAGAACGAAGCTGTTTCTCGCTTCTCCCACGGAATTGAAAGAGGACCGGAAGGAATTTGAATCATTCATCCATCGAAAAAATAAAGATTGGGCCAAGCAAGGTGTCGTTCTTGAACTCGTCATCTGGGAAGATTTTCTGGACGCTATTTCGCAAAGCAGGCTAAAGGACGAATACAACAAAGCCATCCGGGAGTGTGACATTTTCGTGATGCTGTTTTTCACTACGGTTGGCCAATATACGGGAGAGGAATTCGAGACCGCCTTCGGACAGTTTAAAGCCACTGACAAGCCATTCATCTTCACCTATTTCAAAGACGCGGAAATCAGCACAGGAAAAGTCAACGAAAATGACATGACGAAGATATATGCGTTTCAGGATAAGCTGGATTCCTTGGGACATCCTTACACCCGCTACAAAACCATCGACGAACTCACCAACAAGTTCAACCGCCAACTGGACGAGCTGGTTGCCAACGGATCCATCAAACTCAAACAGGGGCAGGATGGGAATGCCTTAGTCGGCGGATCAGGCGCAATAGCGCAAGCGGACAGCGAGGCGTTAGGCGGGCGCAGCGTCAAACTCAATGGTGACAACGCAGGCACTATCAACACCGGCTTGCAGGTCATCACCCATAATTATGCCATGAGTGGGCAAAACTTCAGCAAAGAGGACATCGCCCGTCAGGTTTCGGCTTATTTGCGCTGGCTCCAAACATGCACGGCCAGTATCGAACTGCGCGGCATTGAGCGGGCGGGCGGTGCGCCTGTGGTGGTGCTGCCTTTGGAAACGGCCTATGTGCCGCTGCGGGCCAAGGCGATGCCACGCATGGGCGAAGGATTGAACGCCATGGATGCGAAAAGCCGACCCAAGCGGCCTCAATATCCAGGCGAAGAAGCCGAAGCCGACGAACGCGAAACCGATATTTCCTTGGACCAAGTGCTGGGTCTTGCCAAGCGGCTGGTGATCATCGGTGGGCCGGGTTCCGGCAAAACCACGGTGCTGTTGCACATGGCTTGGGCCTTGGCATCCTCGCTGCTAGCGGGTACATCCGAACCGGCCCGTTCTCGGCTTGGCTTAGACGTAGCGACAAACGAACTGCCCCTGCCTATTTTCGTGCCTTTGGCCTCCTTCGCCCGTTACCGCAGGAATCTGCCTCTCAACGCCCCAGCCCGTAACAAAACCCTAGCCTTTTTCATCTCCGACCACCTGATAAGCAAGCAGGCCGACTTCGACCTGCCTGCCGATTTCTTCTTGCAACTGCTCAAAGACGGGCGGGACGTGATCTTGTTGCTGGACGGCTTGGACGAGGTAGCCAACGAAGACGAACGCGCCGAAGTGCGCCAGTCCGTCGAGGAATTGGTGGGTGGGCGCGAGGCGATGCGCGTCGTTGTCACCTGCCGCACGATTGCGTATAGAAGCGGACGAACCGCGCTAGGGGCGGATTTTCGCGAAGTCACCGTGCAACCCTTGGACTTGGATCGGCACATCGCACCCATGGTACGGCAGGCCTATGCCTGCATTTATCCACATGATGCCGCGCAACGCGGCGAGCGTCGCGACGACTTGTTGCGCGGCATAGAGAGGTTGGAGGCCGAGCGACGGGAACGGTTGGGCGATGACGCTGCTGCACTGGTTGACAGTCCTTTGATGGTGAGACTGTTGTTGATCGTCCATTTTAATAACCGCACTCTGCCCGACGAACGCGCCGACTTGTTCGACAAGGCCATCAACGCGCTGCTACAAGTGGACTACGGGCGAGAAGAAAGCAATATCCGCGAACTTTCAACCGATTGGAAGTTGTACCGCGACATGGCGCAACACCTCGCCTTTCACATGCACAGCCAAGGCAGCGACCAAGGCCGCGAGATAGGGGAGACGGCACTCAAACAGATTTTGCGGCAAGAGGCCGAATTCCAACCCCGCATCGGTGATTTCCTGACCCATGCCCGGCAACGCGGCAGTGTGCTGGAAGAGCGCGATGGCGGGTATCGATTCATCCATCTGGCCTTCCAAGAATTTTTAGTTGCCCGCTACCTTAGGGAAGTCATCGGCGGTGAAGGACGGGAAGCTATTCTCGCCTGTCTGCAAGACTGGTTGGACGACCCTTGGTGGCGCGAACCCGTCCTGTTGCTCATCGGTTACATGGGTGCGAATGCCGCCAAGTCGGCAAGGGAATTCATCCTTGCCTTGGTCAAATCGGGCAAGACGGCGAACGCGCAATTCTCTGCCGCCGAATTGGCTGGCATGGCAGCATTGGAATGGCATGAAAGCGGTGTTGCCATAAAAACAGAGTGCGCCGGACGCATCTTGGCGTTGCTGAATCATAATGATGCACTTAAGCAATCCAAACCCGTTATCCGCGCCCGTGCGGGTGACAGGCTGGCACAACTTGGCGACCCGCGCTTCGACCCGCAACGGTTTTATCTGCCGAATGACGACTTGCTCGGTTTTGTCCGTATTCCGGCTGATCCAAATTTCATGATCGGCACCCGCGCTAAAGATTTTGACCGGGTAATGGAGGTAGTCGCTGCCTCAAAAGACAATAAAGATTTTTTCAAAGCCGAGATCAACGACGAACTCACGCCAACATCGGAGTTTTATATTGCCCGTTACCCCGTCACGGTCGCCCAGTTCCGTGCCTTTGTCGAGGCGACGGGTTTCAAACTTGGCGATGAAGATGCCTTGCGTGACCCGGATAGCCGCCCGGTGCGATGGGTCAGTTGGCATGAGGCGCTGGCTTATTGTGACTGGCTCAATGATGCCCTTGGGAAATCCCCCCTAACCCCCCCCATTCGACAAGCTCAGGACAGGCTTTTTCAAATGGGGGAATGGCGCGTCACCCTACCGAGCGAGTTGGAGTGGGAAAAAGCGGCGCGGGGCGGGTTGGAGGGTACAATTTTCCCATGGGGCGACGTGCCGGACATGAACCAGGCTAATTATCATGACTCGAAGATTGGCAATACATCTACCGTCGGTTGCTTCCCGCCCAATGAATATGGGCTCCATGATATGGTTGGCAATGTATGGGAATGGACGCGGAGCTTATGGGGTTTTGAGTATCCCTACCCGATGGGTGACCTACAGCGTGAGGATTTGAAGGCGGGGAACGACAAAAGTCGGGTCGTGCGGGGCGGTTCTTGGAACGACCTTCAAGTCTACGCTCGTTGTGCCGTCCGCCTCAGGAATCAACCTGACTTCCGCTTCGACGACAACGGCTTTCGTGTGGTGTTGTTGTGTTCTGCCCCTGTTCTTTAGCTCTGCCCTCTGATGCTCTGAACTCTGTGTCTCTGATGGCTCTGCCTCAGAGGGGGTGTGGGGGAGACTTCCCCCACCAGCCGCGTAGCGGCTTTACGATTTTTTTTGCGGAAATCGGTAGGTCGGCATACCACGCCGACAGCGGAACCGCACCAATGAAAGGCATTCGGCGGCAAGGGGTTGCCGCCCTACGGCAAGATTGTAGGTCGGCATCCCCATGCCGACTGAACACTTTTTTGAATTTTAGCCATGCACAACCCCGAAATTCCACAATGGCGATGAAAATTAATGGAATCCCACCCCTTCAACATCAACGACATTGAAACGTTGAAATGGCAAATTGCCGAATTGCAAACCCAACTCGCCGCCGTACAGCAAGCCGAGTTGACGGGTTCGGGCGCGGTTGCCCAAAGTGGTGGCACTGCACTCGGCGAGCGTAGCGTCTATCTGGAAGACAGCAACTATGGCACCATCATCAGCGGCACCCAAATCGTCAACCATTACTACGGCGCATCCGCTGGACTGGGCAAAGCAGACATTGCCCGCCAGGTCGCTGGCTATTTGCTGTGGTTGCGGGAGCGGACCAGTAACATAGAATTGCGCGGCATTGAGCGGGCTGGCGGTGCGCCTGTGGTTGTGCTGCCTTTGGCAACGGCCTATGTGCCGCTGCGGGCCAAATCCATGCCGCGCTTGGATGAAGAACCGATGGCTAGAATGCGGTTGCCTAGGAATCTACGCGAACCGTCTGACGATGTTCAATCCAAGGAGTCTGACAACGACATCGCACTCAATGAAGTGTTGGGCTTGGGCAACCGGCTGGTCATCATGGGTGGTCCGGGGTGCGGCAAAACCACGGTCATGTTGCACATGGCCTGGGCCTTGGCTGCTTCGTTGCTGGCTGGGCAAACCGAGCCAGCCCGTTCCCGCCTTGGCTTGGACTTGGTCTCCGCTGCACTGCCCTTGCCCATCCTCGTGCCGCTGGCCTCTTTCGCCCGTTATCGCCGCAACTTGGCCAATAATACCCCGGCGCGAGAGAAAAGCTTATCATTTTTCATTTCCCATCATTTAATCAGCAAGGATGCCAATTTTGATTTGCCAGCCGATTTTTTCGTCAAACTGCTGATGGACGGGCGCAACGTCATGCTGTTGCTGGACGGTTTGGACGAAGTGGCCAACGAGGAAGAACGCGCCGAAGTGCGGCAGTCAGTGGAGGAACTGGTGGCTGGAAAATCTTTAAGAGTCGTCGTCACCTGCCGCACGATTGCGTATAGAAGCGGGCGCACCGCCTTGGGTGCGAGTTTCCGTGAAATATCGGTGTTGCCTTTGAACCGCGAGCTTCACATCGTGCCGATGGTCAGCCAAGCTTACGCCTGCATCCATCCCCACGACACCGCGTTGCGGCTTGAGCGTATAAACGACTTGTTGACTGGCATAGACCGCTTAGAGTCCGAGCGAAGGGTGCGCTTGGGCGAAGAGGCCGCCGCTTTTGTGGACAGTCCGCTGATGGTGCGGCTATTGTTGATTGTCCATGTCAACAACCGTACCTTGCCCGACGAACGGGCGGAACTGTTCGACAAGGCCATTAACGCATTACTGCAAGTTGACTATGGGCGTGAGGAAAGCAACATCCGCGAATTGTCCACCGACTGGAAGCTATACCGCGACATGGCGCAGCACCTCGCCTTTCACATGCACCAACAGGGCAAGGACCAAGGCAGGGAAATCGAAGAACTTCATTTAATCAAGGCATTGCGGACAGAGGCCGAATTCCTGCCGCGCATTGACGATTTTCTTCTCCACGCCCGCCAACGTGGTAGTGTGTTGGAAGAGCGTGATCGCTCGTATCGGTTCATCCATCTAGCGTTTCAAGAATTTCTCGCGGCCCGTCATATCCTTAAAATCATCGGCGCGGAAAGCCGGGAGTCCATGCTGGCGACTTTGGAAACTCGCTTGGAAGACCCGTGGTGGCGGGAGCCGATTTTGCTATTGGCAAGTTACATGGGTTCTGATGCCGCCAAATCGGCGCGGGAGTTCATTGTGGGGTTGTCTCTATTGGGGGAAGGGTCCAACGCCCGGTTCTCCGCCGCCGAACTGGCTGGCACGGCGGCACTTGAATGGCGGGAAAGCGGCGATGCACTCAAAGCCGATTGCGCCAAGCGCATCGTCGAATTGCTGGGCGACGAGGACAGCTTGAAAGATTCCAAGCCCGTCATCCGCGCCCGTGCGGGTGACCGATTGGCAAAACTTGGCGACCCGCGCTTCGACCCGCAGCGGTTTTACCTGCCGAATGACGAGTTGCTCGGTTTTGTCCGTATTCCGGCTGATGCAGATTTCATGATCGGCACCCGTGCTAAAGATTTTGGCCGGGTGATGGAGACGGTTGATGCTTCAAAAGATGGCAAAAATTTTTTCAAAGCCGAGATTAACGACGAACTCACGCCAACATCGGAGTTTTATATTGCCCGTTATCCTGTCACCGTCGCCCAGTTCCGTGCCTTTGTCGAGGCGACGGGTTTCAAAATTGGCGATGAGAAAGCCCTGCGCGACCCGGATAGCCGCCCAGTGCGATATGTAAACTGGCATGATGCGCGGGAATATTGTCAGTGGCTGGATGGTGTTCTTATGAAATCCCCCCTAACCCCCCTTTTGCAAAGGGGGGAATGGCGCGTGACTCTGCCTAGCGAGTTGGAATGGGAAAAAGCGGCGCGGGGCGAGCTAGTCGGTGCAATCTTCCCATGGGGCAACAGCCCTGACATCAACCAAGCGAATTATGGTTATGAGATCGGCGACACCTCTGTCGTCGGTTGCTTCCCGCCCAATAGCTATGGACTCCATGATATGGTTGGCAATGTCTGGGAATGGACGCGGAGCCTATGGGGGTTTGATTACCCCTACTTGCTTGACGACCTTCATCGCGAGGATTTGAAGGCGGGGAACGACAAAAGCCGGGTCGTGCGGGGCGGTTCTTGGTACTACGATCTAGACTACGCTCGTTGTGCCGTCCGCGACGGGTATCAACCTGACGACCGCTACTCCAACGTCGGCTTTCGTGTGGTGTTGTTGTGTTCTGCCCCTGTTCTTTAGCTCTGAACTCTGATGCTCTGAACTCTGTGTCTCTGATGGCTCTGCCTCAGAGGGGGTGTGGGGGAGACTTCCCCCACCAGCCGCGTAGCGGCTGTACGATTTTTTTTGCTCCGCAATCAAGTATTGCGGCGCGGGGGATGCAGCGGATGGCTGGCAAACAGATGTTCGCGCAACCCCCAGGTATCGGCGTAGTGGACATGGTTGACCCAACCTTTCACGCTGGCATCCAATTCCGCAAAGCTGATTTGCCGAGTTTCATACAAGTCCAACAGATGTTCAAACTTGCGCGTGAAGTTTACGGCGTTGCGCCGTTTCAACAAACGGTGTGTGGGATAGACGACGAACCCCAGCCAAGGGATGCCGCAGCGCGTCGGCAATACTTGGGTTTCTGCCTCATGGATCGTCAGCCTTTCCTGGGCCAAGCGGTCAATGATGGCGGTTTTCCATCTCCAGAGTTTCTGCTTATCGTCCGCAAACAAGGTAAAATCGTCCACATAGCGAAGATAAGCCGCACAGCCCAGTTCACGTTTGACGAACCAGTCAAAATCACTCAGATAGACGTTTGACCAGAATTGCGAAGTCAAATTGCCAATGGGCAAGCCTCGCGGCCGGCACAGGGACAACAAATCATCGCCCGGAAAAAACACCGGGGTGTATTCATTTGCCAATACGCCATCGCCGCTATTGATGATTGATGAGGCAAGCCAGAGAATGTCTTTGTCGTCAATCAATCGTTCGAGCTTGGCATAGAGCAGGGCGTGATCCAAAGAGGGGAAATGCTGGACAACATCACAGCGAAGCACATAGCGATACTGCCGTGACCAATCCTGTAGCCGGTTGATTGCGCGGTGCGTCCCTTTGCCAACCCGGTTGGCGTAACTATTTTGGATGAAACGGGACTCGAACACCGGTTCGATGAGGTTGCACAGCGCATGATGCACCACACGGTCGCGGAATGGAGCCGCACTGATCTTGCGCCGCTTGGGTTCGTGAATGACGAAATTACAATACGCGCCTGGGCGATAGGTTTTACTGCGCAATTCGTGTTGCAGTGCAAGCAAGCGGTCGGCGACTTGAAGCTCAAATGCGGCTACCGTGTGGGTGCCGCGCTTGCCCTTCGCCGCAAAACGGTAGGCCAGCCAAAGGTTGTCCCAACTGCTTATCAATTCGTAACTCAACAGTGTCCCCAACATGCCTGATCCAAAAAATAAAGAGATGGTCATCCTCACCCAGACTTACGACCTGCTGACTTGGCTGCTTCCACAGTGCGAACATTTCCCCAAATCACAACGCTTTGTGGTGACGCAACGCTTGCAATCTTCGGTTCTGGACTTCCAAGAATCTCTCTTTGAGGCCAATGCCCGCAAAGGGCCGGAACGGTTGGCGCATCTGCAAGCCGCAGATGCCAGCCTGAACAAGCTGCGTTTGTATCTGCGGCTGTCCCGTCACTGGGACTGGCTCAGTAGTGGGCAATACGAACATGTCAGCCGCATGGTTGCCAACATTGGCAAACTGCTCGGCGGATGGATTAAGCAGACGAAATCGGTGTAATTTTATTTAAAATTGAAAAAACGATATGGTAGGGGCGAATTCATTCGCCTACCTGATTAGGAAGATGCTTCAGCTAGAGGCAAAGGCATCGTCATACCGGCCGGGAAGCCAGTATCCAGTCACAGGGATGTGAAACTTCAAACTTACGACAGGGTTTGCCGTAGCGAATAGTTTGCCATCCCTGGCTGTTGGATACCGGCTTCCCGGCCGGTATGACGGGTTTTATATGGTTAGCTGAAGAATCTTCCTAATCAGGTTCGCCTATGGGCGGCTGAAGCCACCCCTACATTGAATCATTGAAAAATAATGGGTAAAAATGGTTGGGTGGGGCGGGTGCGGCGGGTTGTTCGACCTGGCCGCACCCAGTTTTCAGTATATGCCCGGCACAGGCGACGCCCCGGTATCGCCTCATTGTGCGCGGACCAGACGAGTCTGGCGCTGTTCTTCTTCCTTCGCCTCGGCGGGCAAACCCGCTTAAGCAAGTCGGCCCGCATTGCCGGAACGCAACCGGGCCGGTAGTCCCGGTGCGCCATTCCGCCTCGTGGCGGAACCAGAAGAAGGGCTAGAGGAACATGGGCAGAACACAACAACACCACACGAAAGCCGTTGTTGTTGTTGCGGTTGTCAGGTTGATTCCTGTTGCGGACGGCACAACGAGCGTTGTCTTGATTGTTGTTCCAAGAACCGCCCCGCACGACCTATCCAGACCGCCTGACTGGATGCTATTATCCAGTAGGCATAGTATAGCTGAAAAAAAATCGTCAAGCCGCTACGCGGCTGGTGGGGGAAGTCTCCCCCACACCCCCTCTGAGGCAGAGCCATCAGAGACACAGAGTGCAGAGCATCAGAGAGCAGAGCTAAAGAACAGGGGCAGAACACAACAACACCACACGAAAGCCGAAGTAGCGGCTGAGGTAGCGGGAGTCAGGAAGAGACCAGTAGCGGACGGCACAACGAGCGTGGCCTTGACTGTCGTCCCAAGAACCGCCCCGCACGACCCGTCTAATTTCGTCCCCAGACTGCAAGTCTTCCCGTTCAGGGTCACCAGGCCGGTAAGGATATTTAAAGTCTGGTTTCATAAAATCCTTGCCCCACAGGCTGCGCGTCCATTCCCAGACATTGCCCGCTATGTCCAAACAGGCATCCGAACTGACCCCTAGCGGGAAAATGCCTACGGCACTGGTGTCGCCTATGCCGGATTCACTGGTGTTGGCGCAGTCTTCGCGCCAGTCAGAACCCCATGGGAATGCAAGACCTTCCATTCCTGCCGCCGCCCGTTCCCATTCTGCCTCACTGGGCAAGGTGACGGTTTCGCCTGCCCCGATTTTACCCGCTTTGCGCCATTCCACTGTCAACCAAGCGCAATAGGCCAGCGCGTCATGCCAAGTCACATTAACCGCCGGGTGATTGCGTTTTTCCGGTTTGTCTGCATCCGGCGAGTCCCACGTTCGCTGGGTGGCTTGGGCAAATCGCCGATACTGGCCATTGGTCACCGGGTACTGGCCAATCTTGAATGCAGGCAATGTCACGCGATGTCTGGGTTTGGAATCATCCATGCCGTCATCACCCATCCAGAATTCGCCGGCGGGGATGGCAACAAGTTTTTCCAAATCACGCCCGTCACCCAACACGCTGAGGGTGCCACCGGCGATGGCCCGGTCCACGGTGGGCAGCCAGCCGCGTTCGGCAATGGCTTGCAGCCAACGCCGCACCCGTTGGCGTTTTTGCTCGTTGCGCGAGGCGGTGTCCGGGCTAGGCTCGGCCAGCCCGGTCTCCCATAACACCTGTCCGGCCAGCAATGCGCCCCAACAATCGGACTCCTTTGCTTGCCCATGCGTAGGGGGTTCGTCGCACGGACAGAGCGCATCCGCCAGACTCCATACGGCTTCCGGCGTGCCGCGCATGACCTTGGCCGCCGCCAACAGTGTCGCCTCGCGCCAGCGGGTCGGGTCCACGCACAACAAACGGCTCAGTTGGTCGGGAAACCCGTCCACGGTCAGGTGGCAGGCGGCCATGTATTCTTGAAACGTGCGGTGGGGAAATTGGTAAAGGCCCACGCCATGGCCCGCCAGCAAACCGGCGCGGTCGCGCAGGTATTCTTCCAACAGCTTAAGATTGATTCCTGTCTTGTTGGGCGTGGCATTCCATAACGCCATCACCAGCTTATCCTGGCGGATGTCCGCCGTGCCGAGCAAATCGGCTTGGTCGCGGTGGGCCTCGAAGGCGAGCTTGTCCAACTCGCGCCGGATGTCATCGCGGCTGGCGTTCAGCCACTCGCTCAGGCTAGGCTCGATTTGCTTTGAACCGTCCGGCTTGTAACTCACCTTCAGGCTTTCCCATTGGTTTAACAGCAGTTCCACCGCCTGGGCGTAGAGTTCTTCGCGCTTTTCCGGCAATGCGCCGCCGCGTTCGGTGTGCAAGCGGGCGATCAAGGTCAGCAGCAGCGGCCGCTCGGCCAGTTCGGCCAGCCTGTCGTTGTGTGCGATGGTGCGCTTGAGCAACTCGGCGCGGCCTTTGGCATCATTCTCCGACAGCCGCGACAGTTCGCTCATATGCGCATACCAAGCATCGACGAAACGCTGGATTTGCCCCGGCGAGAATGGCAGCAGCGCGGCCTCGGCAAACTCGTGCAGTTTCCAGTCTTGGCGGGTATAGGCATAGGTTCGGCTGGTGGCGAGGAAACGGCACTTGTCGAAGGTGTCGGCGAAATCCCGCACCGCCTGCTTGATCTGTTCGCGCCGCGCCTCGGGGTCGGGCACCTCGTCCAAGCCATCCAGCAGGATCAAGCCGCCGCTTTCCAGCAGTTCTTGCTTCAAATAGGGGGCGAAATCGCCGAGTGCAGATTGATGCAGGCGTTTTTCGATATGCTGCCATAGCGTGGCGGCATTGACCGCCGCGTTACCGGGCAAATCGCTGGCAAAGTCGCGCAACACCACCGGCACCGGCAACAATGCGCCACGATCCCATTGCTGGGTTTTGGGTTTGTCGTCAGTGCTATCCGGTTCGGGCGGGATGGGCGCGGTCAGCATGTCCAAATTGACCGAGGTCGAACCGAGCATTTCGCCAGCCATGCACAGCGCGACGAAATTGATGAAGGTGCTTTTGCCGCTGCCAGGCCCGCCCAGCAAAACCAGCTTGCGTTCGGCATTGAACCGGTCGAGGACGGATTGCCTTGCGCCGTTGCGCCCGGTTCTCAGTTTGTCATCGCCTGACTCGTTGGCAAGCCTAGCATCCCATTCGCCGTGCTGGGTCAGCAGGGCGGTGTAGACCGATGACAGCCGGATTTGGGTGTTGGCACTGTCGCCGGCGAATAGCGCCAATTGATTCGCCTGGTTGAGGATGCGGGCCAGATAGGCGCGGCGCAGTTCGCCCTTGCCCGCGCCGGGCTTGGATGCCTGTTGTATGATTAGACCGGTGTTGATGTTGCCATAATTGTTGCCAGTCACAGCCACGGCATGGGCGGCTTGGACAATGGTTTGAAGCTGTGCGCGGATGGCGGCGATTGCAGTGTCTACAACATCATCCGGCAATTGTCCGCGTGAGTTTTCCAATGCGGCGATGTGATCGTTTAGTTGTCGCAGTTCGGATGGCAAGTCTGGCATTTCGTATCCTTATGGCAAAGAGATGGGTGTGGTGTGCCCCACTGTTCACAGTTGATTAACACCCTAATACCTTTGCCAATCCGCTCCGCCCACCGGGGAGATGAC
>QJPH01000284.1 GCA_003242955.1 Candidatus Methylumidiphilus alinenensis | reverse complement strand
AACTTACGGAACATTTCCACCCCGGTGCAAGTCGACTTGACCGTTGGCTTCAACCCCACGATTTCCACTTCTTCACCAACTTTGATGATGCCGCGCTCGATTCGGCCCGTCACCACCGTGCCACGCCCAGAAATCGAAAACACGTCTTCTATTGGCATCAGGAACGGTTTGTCAATCGGGCGCTCGGGCATCGGAATGTAGGTGTCAAGTGCTTCCACCAGCTTGATGATAGATGGCACACCGATTTCGCTCGTGTCACCTTCCAAAGCCTTGAGTGCGGAACCGACTATGATTGGGGTGTCGTCGCCCGGAAATTCGTACTTGTCCAGAAGTTCCCTTAATTCCAACTCCACCAACTCAAGCAACTCGGCATCGTCAACCATGTCCGCCTTGTTCAGGTAGACCACAATGTAGGGTACACCCACTTGGCGGGCCAGCAAGATGTGTTCGCGGGTCTGCGGCATCGGGCCATCAGCCGCCGAACAGACCAAAATCGCACCGTCCATCTGTGCAGCACCGGTAATCATGTTCTTCACATAGTCGGCGTGGCCTGGGCAATCGACATGCGCATAGTGGCGGTTAGGCGATTCATACTCGACATGCGCTGTGGCGATTGTTATTCCACGGGCGCGTTCTTCAGGCGCAGCATCAATCTGGTCATAGGCCTTGAATTCACCGCCGAACATCTCTGAACCAATCTTTGTCAACGCCGCTGTCAAGGTCGTCTTGCCATGGTCTACATGACCAATCGTACCAACATTTACATGCGGCTTGGTGCGAGAAAATTTTTCTTTGGACACGACCTTGATACCTCTCTAATCTATTTTCAATGATTTTATATTTAGTTTACCGCTACTTTCTTTATCACGGCATCAGCTATATTCGTCGGGGCTTCTTGGTATTTCTTAAACTCCATGGAATATGTAGCACGCCCTTGACTTAAGGATCGAAGCGTCGTCGAATAACCAAACATTTCTGCCAATGGCACTTCAGCCTTCAATACTTTAATTCCGGCGTTATCATCCATCCCTAGTACTACACCTCTTCTTCTATTCAAGTCCCCAACTACATCACCCATATAATCTTCAGGTGTTTCCACTTCAACGTTCATGATAGGCTCAAGTAACACTGGACTTGCCTTTCTTGCGCCTTCTTTAAATCCCATTGACCCGGCTATTTTGAATGCCATTTCATTTGAATCCACGTCGTGGTACGAACCGTCAAATAATGTAACCTTAACATCCACAACTGGATAGCCAGCTAGTATACCATTTTTTAGTTGCTCTTGAATGCCTTTATCGACTGCAGGTATATATTCTTTCGGCACAACACCACCAACAATCCCATTTACAAATTCATAACCTCCCTCTGTTTTTGGTTCGATGCGTAACCACACATGACCATACTGCCCACGCCCGCCGCTTTGTCTTACAAATTTTCCTTCTTGCTCCACCAGCTTGCGTATCGTTTCACGGTAAGCTACCTGTGGGGCACCGACACTTGCATCCACCTTGAATTCGCGCTTCATTCGATCAACGATAATCTCTAGATGTAATTCACCCATTCCAGAGATAATTGTCTGACCGGATTCTTCGTCTGTATGCACTCTGAAAGAAGGATCCTCCATCGCTAGACGCTGAAGGGCAATGCCCATTCTTTCTTGATCGCTTTTAGTTTTAGGCTCAACTGCAACGGAAATAACAGGCTCAGGAAATTCCATTCGCTCCAGTACTACTGGTTTGTCAACTGAAGATAAAGTTGAACCGGTTACAATATCTTTCAAACCAACGCAAGCCGCTATATCCCCTGCACGAATTTCTTTGATTTCTTCCCTTGCATTCGCATGCATTAGTAGCAACCGACCAATTCGCTCCTTGTTTCCACGCTGCGAACAAATTACGCTATCTCCAGAGTTTAATACTCCGGAATAAACCCTGACAAACGTCAAGCTGCCGACAAATGGGTCAGTCATTATTTTGAAAGCCAAGGCAGCAAACGGTTCACTATCAGACGATTTGCGTTCGATAGGTTGTTCGGTGTGTGCATCAATGCCTGTAATTGGCGGAACATCTACTGGTGAAGGCAGATAATCTATCACCGCATCCAACATCGCTTGGACACCTTTGTTTTTAAAGGCCGAACCGCACATCATTGGAACAATTTCCAGACTGATAGTCCGCTTGCGCAGACCTGCCATTATTTCTTGCTCCGTAAGCTCAGTCCCTTCAAAATATTTTTCCATCAACTCTTCGCTTGACTCGGCTGCGGCTTCTATCATCTTCTCGCGCCATTCGACAGCTTCTTCCCTTAAGTCATCAGGAATTTCAGAATAAACAAATGTTGATCCGTTGTCTTCTTCATTCCAGATTATCGACTTCATCTTTACAAGATCAATTACTCCCTTAAACTTCTCTTCCGCGCCAATTGGAACTTGAATGGGTACCGGGTTAGCATGCAACCGCTCACGCATCTGCTTATAAACTTTAAAAAAGTCTGATCCTGAACGATCCATTTTATTTACAAACGCTATCCTTGGCACACCATACTTTGTAGCCTGACGCCAAACAGTTTCAGACTGAGGCTGCACACCGCCTACTGCACAATAAACCATGCAAGCACCGTCCAGAACTCTCATGGAACGCTCCACCTCAATGGTGAAATCGACATGGCCTGGTGTGTCAATAATATTGATCCTATGCTCGGGATAATTTAACCCCATGCCTCGCCAATAGGTCGTCGTTGCAGCCGATGTTATAGTTATACCACGTTCCTGCTCTTGCTCCATCCAATCCATTGTCGCAGCACCATCATGCACTTCGCCAATTTTGTGATTAATTCCAGTATAGAACAATACACGCTCGGTGGTCGTAGTCTTACCCGCATCAATATGTGCGGAAATTCCAATATTACGATATCTCTCGATAGGAGTATTACGTGCCACGGCCAAAACCTTTTTTTAAATAATTCAAGATAAACTATATCGCGCACTTACCAGCGGTAGTGCGAAAATGCTTTGTTCGCTTCAGCCATTTTGTGCGTGTCTTCACGCTTCTTAACTGCTGTTCCACGATTTTCGCCTGCGTCCATCAATTCTGCTGCAAGCTTCAACTCCATTCCTTTCTCACTTCGCTTGTGGGCTGCATCTATCAACCAACGCATCGCAAGCGCCATTCGCCTTGCCGGTCTAACCTCAACGGGTACCTGATAAGTTGCTCCGCCAACCCTGCGCGACTTGACTTCTACAACTGGCTGAACATTTTCTAATGCTTTACTTAGGACTTCTATCGAATTATGGTTGGTTTTACCTTCAATATGATCCAATGCTTGATAGACTATCTGTTCCGCGACAGATTTTTTCCCATCCCGCATTAACATATTCACGAACCTTGCGAGAACCAAATTACCAAAACGTGGGTCTGGATTTATTTCTCTTTTATCGGAATTTCTTCTTCTAGACATATGGTTAGCTCAAGAATGAATATTAACTCTTAGGACGCTTTGCGCCGTACTTTGAACGCCCCTGCCTACGCTTCTGAACACCGGAGGTATCCAGACTACCGCGCACGACATGGTATCTAACGCCTGGCAAGTCCTTAACTCGCCCACCACGAATCAGCACAACCGAGTGCTCCTGAAGATTATGGCCTTCACCGCCGATATAACTTGAAACTTCTGCACCGTTTGTCAAACGTACCCTAGCCACCTTTCTTAAGGCCGAGTTCGGCTTTTTTGGGGTTGTGGTATAAACTCGCGTGCATACTCCGCGCCGTTGCGGACAACCGCTCAAAGCTGGAACATTACTCTTAACTACTTGCCTTTCCCGAGGCTTCCTAACCAATTGGTTGATCGTGGGCATATCAAAACTCCGATTGTTTCTCGACTCTTTAACTGTAAACCTTAGTCTTTAACGGCAATATCATTCATCAGCCGACTCAAATAGGTAAAGCTTAGCCGTTCAATTTAACTCATCCAAATAAGCCTGTCAACTTATCAATTAAAGCCAACCGAGCCACTAACCACCCCAACATGGGAAAAAATTTAATCTACGCCAATCTGATTGAGATTATTTTTTGCATAAAAAAAGGCTTACAACTCTTTGTAAGCCTCTCGATTTTTGGCTCCCCCGGACGGGTTCGAACCGCCGACCCAGTGATTAACAGTCACTTGCTCTACCTACTGAGCTACAGGGGAAGAATCTTGATTAAATCAACCTTCGCAGGATGGAACATGCTTAGGCTCATAGCTTACATATAAATGGCGCGCCCGGAGAGATTCGAACTCCCGACCACCTAGTTCGTAGCCAGGTACTCTATCCAACTGAGCTACGGGCGCACACTCAAGACTGGGCATTATGCATTCACTTGAATGAGGAGTCAATAGTTAGGTGTAAATTTTATTCATCCAAGACCATTCCACCCTTTATCATAGGACACTAAAACAATAGACCAATCGGAGCATGACAATCCTTTGACCAACAACCTTACCCCTGATGCCGTGGACCTGGAAAAGCACACTCCCATGATGCGGCAGTATTTGAGCATGAAGGCCGAGCATTCTGACCGTCTCCTATTTTACCGAATGGGCGATTTTTATGAATTGTTTTTCGATGACGCATACAAAGCATCCAAACTTCTGGACATCACTTTGACCCACCGGGGCGAAACGGCCGGGCAGCGCATCCCTATGGCAGGCATCCCTTACCACGCGGCCGAGAATTACCTGTCAAAGCTACTTAGACTAGGCGAATCAGTCGCTATTTGCGAACAGATTGGCGACCCGGCGACATCTAAAGGCCCGGTAGAGCGTAAAGTAGTCCGTATCGTCACTCCAGGCACCGTCACCGATGAAGCATTCATGGAGGATCGCAGGGATAATCTCCTGGCGGCGTTTGCACCTCTGGATGGTCGATTCGGTTTGGCCTATCTGGATTTAACCAATGGGCGCTTCGTGCTCCAAGAAATGGCCTCGCTAGAATGCCTTGTCAGCGAATTGGAACGGTTAAACCCTGCCGAAATCCTTCTGCCTGAGGACTGGGCCACCCCTAGCACTATCGCTGACCGAAAAAGCCTGACCCGACGCCCTGCTTGGCATTTCGACCCCATGAGTGCCCGCCTGCTATTGCAACGACAATTCGAGACCCACGATCTCAAAGGATTTGGTTGCGACAATGCTGACGCTGCCATAGCCTGCGCCGGCTGCCTTCTGCAATATGTCAAGGAAACTCAGCGTTGCGCCCTTCCCCATATCCAAGGGTTGCGGATGGATAGAGGCGATGAAACCATCACTATAGACGCGGCCAGCCGTCGCAACTTGGAGTTGGACTACCACCCGTCGGGACGTACCGAACTCACCCTACTAGGAACTCTCGACCACACAGCAACCGCCATGGGCAGCCGCTTGCTACGCCGATGGCTGCATAGTCCATTGCGGGACCGGCTAATTATCCAAGGACGCCACAATGCAATCGCCGCCCTGATAGACAACAAACGGCACGATTTGCTGGCAGAAATACTCAATGGAATAGGCGACATCGAACGCATCACCGCCCGCATTGCGTTGAAGACAGCCAGACCCCGTGATCTGACGACTTTAGCCCGTTCTCTCGCTGCCTGCCCAAGCTTGCGTGAGTCTTTGAATGGCTTGGACTCTCCGCTACTGGAAAATCTGCACAAACGCATTGGCGAACACCCCGACATCGTCAATTTGCTAAAACTGGCCGTGGTCGACAACCCTCCCATGCTGATCCGCGACGGGGGGGTCATCCGCGATGGATATGATGCAGAATTGGATGAATTGCGTAATTTGAGCGAAAACGCCGACCAATACTTATTGGACATGGAGCAGCGCGAACGGGAACGAACGGGGATAAGCAATCTAAAAGTCGGCTACAATCGGATACAAGGTTTTTACATCGAGATATCCAAGACCCAAGCCAGCCGGATTCCTGACGATTACACTCGCAGGCAAACATTGAAAACCGCAGAACGTTACATCACCGCCGAATTGAAGGCTTTCGAAGACAAGGTACTGAGTGCAAGGGAAAAATCCCTGTCCAAGGAAAAATCTTTATATGAGAGTCTGCTTAACACCCTAGGACTCGAAATTCAAAGCTTGCTGAGCTGTGCGGCTGGCGTCGCCGAATTGGATGTTCTTGCCAACCTGGCTGAACGCGCGGTAAGCATGAGGCTCACAGCCCCCCAACTAAGCACCGTACCCGGCATAAGAATCGCCGGTGGAAGGCATATCGTCGTCGAGCAAGTTTTGGAAAATCCATTTGTTCCCAATGACCTGGAATTCAGTTCTGACTGCCGGATGTTGATTATCACCGGCCCCAACATGGGTGGAAAATCCACCTATATGCGGCAAAACGCACTAATCGTATTACTCGCCCATATCGGCTCTTACGTCCCGGCCGACAGTGCCGAAATTGGACCCATCGACAGGATTTTCACCCGCATAGGGGCATCTGACGACTTGGCCAGTGGTCGCTCCACCTTCATGGTCGAGATGACAGAAACCGCCAACATTCTCCACAATGCGACACCCCATAGCCTAGTGCTGATGGATGAAGTGGGCCGCGGCACTAGCACCTTTGACGGGCTTTCCTTAGCTTGGGCTTGCGCAGAACATTTGGCCCGCCAAATAAAAGCCTTCACCTTGTTTGCCACCCATTATTTCGAACTCACCAGCCTAGCCAACGAACACGACAACATCCGTAATGTCCACCTTGATGCCATGGAACACGGCGAACACATCATATTTCTACATGCTGTGAAACAAGGCCCTGCCAATCAAAGTTATGGGCTGCAAGTCGCATCTTTGGCCGGGGTTCCCAAGTCAGTCGTCACAAAGGCACGCGAAAAGTTGCGGA
This sequence comes from Candidatus Methylumidiphilus alinenensis, assembly GCA_003242955.1. Lineage (GTDB taxonomy): Bacteria > Pseudomonadota > Gammaproteobacteria > Methylococcales > Methylococcaceae > Methylumidiphilus > Methylumidiphilus alinenensis. Next base: position 22,918 of record QJPH01000284.1, on the reverse strand, counting down.
CATTGGAAACTAAAGCCTACAAACAGCAGAGGGAAGAAACCGGGGCACGGCAGTTCGATTTGTTTGCCGCGCCAGAACCTAGCCCTGCCCTGTCAAGGTTGGAAAAGATCAAGCCAGAAGAAGTAAGCCCGCGCCAAGCGTTGGATTTATTGTTTGAACTCAAGTCCTTGCTATGACTTGATTATAAGACCGACTCGGTTTTAAAAACCGAGTCGGTCTCGCTTGGCTATTTGTGCTCTTGGGGAAATAACTTTTCCAGAATCCGAGTGGCAGCTTCGCACTCAGGCACGGCATCGGCAAGTTTCATCTTTGTCCAATAATCAGGGGACAGGCCAGTAGCCGAAGCCAAGGCGGTATCGTTCAAGGGTTGGCATGCACGATCCATTTTCACCTCCGCTTTTGCCACTGGATCGTCGCTGGCTTCCAATCCGCTTGGGGTTGCAAAGAGTAATTCGTTGACCACCGTGTTGTGATGCCGAAAAACATGCTCCACATAGGCGGCAAATTCTTCCTGGTCCATCACTACAGGCTTGCCCTCAGGAGTTTTGGTGTGGATTTGCGAACAGGCCACACCCAATAGCGCGACGGTAATCAGCAGCATTTTTGAAAACAATGACTTCCTTTTACCATCTTCACCGCTCATGGAAGAGGAAGCGGAAAACTCGAATCGCTTTGCTTTCGAGGCATGCATCATCACTGTAAGAGTTTTTCCAACGGTTAAAGAATTACTCGTTATTGTAATGGATTCGCTTGCAAATCTTAGCGTTAATTTTGACTATCCTCACATGCCGTCCCCATGTTGATGGTGATGGGCATCCGCCTGTTGCAGATTATGCACCGCCACGCCATGCCCGTATACCATCAACCCACCCAAATCGGCACCAAAAACTAGGCTGGCTGTCATAATTGTGGAAAGCAATAGAAATAAAGCCTTTTCCATGCCGACAGGCACTTGTTTTGCCATCAGCCGCCAAACGCTTAGAATAATTGCCAAGCTAGCCACTGCAAGCCCTAGTCGCTCGTGCCACTCCATGATGTCATGCACAGCATCGCCATGCGGCACGGTATTGGCGGCATACAGCCCCGCCGCCGCCGCCAGCAATGCGCCTAGCGTCCCGCAATAAAGCATCGCACTGGCGGTCTGGCGCAACCTATCGCGACGCAATCCACAACCGACCATCTCCAATAGAAAAAAGACCGACAAAAAGGCAACGGGGAAATGCACCAGGGCCGGATGCACGTTATACCCTAGGGTGGCAAAGCCTGGAAACCATTGGAAGCCACCCCCCGATTCCGTCACTTTGGACAAGGCACTCAATACGTTGTCGAGAAGCCCGACCAAGCCCCCGCCCGCCGCATCCGAACCGCCATGTATGGAAGGGTTCACAGTGCTGATGCCTAGAAAATCAGGGATAAAAAATAATTCAAACACGTTCGCCCTCTTGCTTATCGTTTAATGTCGGCCCTTATTTATTAGGCATTATGGAGAAGTGTTAGTTTCGCAGATACAGCGTTTTTTATATCACACGTTACTTACATAATGTACGTCCATGTCGGCAAAGGGTTGCCGACCTACTGCGTAACAAGGGCCGTAGGGCGGCAACCCCTTGCCGCCAACGATAAACAAAATAACCAATTGACATTGAAAACGCTGTAAAATCAATACCCACGCTAGTTGCTATGATACGATTCAACAACAATCAGCCTTTTTTGAGTAAGCCCTCAAATTCATCAATCGGAACCGGCTTGCTGAACAGATAACCCTGAAATAACTTGCATCCGTACTGCCTTAGAAGCGTCAGATGATCATCAGTTTCCACACCTTCAGCAATCACCTCCATGCGAAAATTTTCCGCCAAGCCTATGATGGTTTTTACCATAATGGCATCATTTGGTTCCGTAGTCATATTCCTCACAAAACTCTGGTCGATTTTGATTTGGTCAAGCGGCAATTGCTTCAAATAGGACAGTGAGGAATAGCCAGTGCCAAAATCGTCCAGGGACAATCTGACTCCCATTGCTTTTAGTAAATGCATCTTGGCTACAACGTCAGAAACATCACCCAACACAACGCTCTCGGTAAGTTCCAGCTTCAAGTGGTTAGGGTTAACCTGATGAGTATTAACCAGAGACGACACCGTTCTCACAAAGTCATGCCGTTTGAATTGTTGAGCGCTTACGTTCACCGCCAGGACCAAGTCACGTGTTTCCTCGCGCCTACTCCAAAGGGCAAGTTGTTTGCTTGCGGTTTCCAGCACCCAACGCCCAATTTCCAGAATCAGGGTACTTTCTTCTGCGATGGGAATGAAATGAATCGGCGAAACCAACCCGCGTACAGGGTGAATCCAACGGATCAAAGCCTCGGCACCTACCGGATGGAGATCGTTGTCTAATTGGATCTGATAATAAAGGTGCAACTGCTGTTTGGAAATTGCTTTGCGCAAGTCAGCCTCAACAGATGCACGAGCCTCTACTGCAAGTTGCATGGCGGGTTCATAAAACCGCACAGCATTGCGCCCCGATTCCTTAGCCTGAGACATTGCAATGTCGGCATATCTTAATAAAGAATCCATCGTTTCTTCATTGCCACGATATAGGCATACCCCAATGCTTGTTGAACTATGATGCTCATGCTCATTAAGCCAATAGGGTTCGGCCAGCGCAAAACGAATTCTTTCAGAGATTAATGCGACCTTTTGCGAAACAATCTCTGCATCCAGGCCAATTTCTTCTATAAGCACTACAAATTGATCTCCACCAATGCGTGCTACAGCATCTACGTCGCGAACACAGTTTTTCACTCTCTTTGCCACCTCGATCAGAAACAGATCGGCATGATCATGTCCTAAAGTGTCATTGAGTGCCTTGAACTTGTCCATGTCTAGAAATAGCAACGCACCATAATGATTGCTACAAGCCGACATCGACTGCGCCTGGCGAATCCGATCCAGTAATAAACGCCGATTAGGAAGGCTGGTTAATGTGTCGTAAAACGCCAGGCTATATATTTCATTCTCGGCCTTTTTACGATCAGTGATATCACTAAACACGGCGACATACTCTGTGGTTATTCCTTCACGATCTTTTACAGCAGTAATGGTCAACCATTTCGGATAAATTTGTCCGCTCTTGCGTTTGTCAAAAATCTCACCGGTCCAAGTGCCGGTTTCCAGCAGTTGTTTCCACATGTCATCGTAAAACGCTTTATCATGTAGGCCCGAATTCAACATGCGCGGATTTTTGCCTAGGACATCATCTTCACTATAGCCGGTGACATCCTGAAATGCTTTGTTGACTCGAATGATGTTGACATTCGCATCGGTGATCATGATAGCCTCATGCATCTCGAAGGATACCGCTAAGATTCGCAATTGATTTTCTGCGAGCTTGCGCTCGGTAATGTCAGCTTTTATCGCAATATATTGTATTGGTTTAACTTTTTCATTCAGATAGGGAACGATGGTGGTCATCACCCAATATAGGCGGCCATTCTTGGCACGATTACAAATCTCGCCATTCCAAACTTTACCCGATTTAATGGTATTAAATATATCATGGAAAAACTCTCTTGTGTGACTGCCTGAATTCAGCATACGATGATTCCGCCCGATCAACTCTTGCTTTGAATATCCACTGATTTCACAGAACTTGTCATTGACATAGGTAATAGTGCCACCCAAATCGGTCATTACAACAATCGCATGTTGATCCAGCGCGAATTTCAGGTATTCCAGTTCATCAAGTACGCTGAGTGTTTGTTTCTGGCTTTCCTGTAATGCTTCTTCCACTACCTTGCGCTCAAGATATCCTTTCTCCAGCTTACTTTTCTGTGACAAGCCTTCGGTTAGTGCGATGGCCAATACTTTTGCGGTCTCAATCTCGGCATTCGACCAAGGTTCGCATCGTCCGCGCCATATTTCAGTCCATGTCTCAAATGAGTTGCGGGGTGCAAGGCGCACCTCTCCTGCCTGATCCTTAAAGATATATTTCTCCGGCTTGCCCGCCCAATGCAGTGTGCGCAATTTCTCCTTGCGAAACCAGATAATGCAATTTCGCATATCTGTCGTAAGCGGTAATGCAAGCAAGCCGGATGCAATATCTGAATAGGCGTCGGCAGGTGCAAAATGCTGTGCCAGATGATCACAACTAAATATTTCCGATCCGGAGCGGCTGCCTAGCCATGCCTGCAAAACATCAATTGCACCTTGCCCTGGCAGTTCTCCATACACATAGCTCTTCCCTTCAACCACCATCAACACACCTGTTGCATTCATCAGATTAAGCAGTTCAGGAAGCACACGCAATAAAATAAACTCTTCAGTGCCGGCAGAAATATGTTTAAGCAGTTCGCCGATGATAAGGCTGGCTCTCAAGCCCAAACTGTTAAGTTCACGGCTATCACCCAAAGTAAGCTTTGCTGAGATCATCTGGCTGATTAAGTTCAGTTCCTCCAGTAATGCATAGGACATCGGTTTCGCCGTCATGTGGTGACAGGCGATTAACCCCCATAACTTACCGTTTCGCAGTAGCGAAATTGACAACGAAGCCTGTACTCCCATGTTGCGCAGGTATTCGATGTGTACCAAAGAAAGGCTACGCAACGCTGAATACGTCAAATCGAGTGGCTGTTGAGTGGCTGGATTTAATGTTGGCACCACGAGAACCGCAATGGCATCAATATCGACGATATGGCGTACCAGATTGAATGTATAGAGTCGCCGTGCCTGCGGCGGAATGTCGCTGGCAGGAAAGTGGGTACCCTTGTACGAAATTGCCGACTCCACACGGCTCTCCGCAATGACCTCCCCATCCCAGTTTGCATCGAAACGATAGACCATGACTCGGTCAAATGCGGTCAATGCCTGGACAATCGAGGCGACTTGGTCAAAGTAACGGTAAATATCCCTTTCGGATTCCGAATTCAGCAATAATTGCCGCATGAGTAACGACAGGTCAGAGATTTTATTTGCTTGATTTGCTTCCTCATCATGCATCAGTTCCAATATGAACTGTCCATTTGAGGCAAAAACGCGCGCCTTGATTTCCATCCTCGTCTGCCGCCGGGTAATGTTAATTGCCCCGATTTTCACCCGCTGAAACCCGACATCTTGAATCAATTGATCAACTTGCCCGGCTTCGGTTATCCCAATAAGACTGGCAAGTGGCTTGCCAAAGGCTCCGTCAATCGGTAAATCAATAAAATCTGCTAGATTTTCACTGACTTGCAACACAATGTGTTGGCTGTCTGAGCTTAATACAAGCAACACTCCATGAGGTTGGATATAACCAATCTGGTGAATATTCTCTGCCTCGCAATTTTGCAGAGCCTGCTCCTGTTCCTGTTGACTATGGTTGTTCATCAGCTTGATTCCAGTTGTGTGGCGGTTTTGGAGTGCACGTCATCTTGGAACAATGCAATATCCTTGGATAACCACGGAAGTTTGCAACGTCCGGCATAACAAACCGCAAGATTCAAGGCAGGATTCGACGGAGTAAATTGCCTCTAATAACGAGGCCAAGGAGAAAAACCCCAAGAAATGCCCCGGAGCATAAGGACTAGCGGACATAAAAAACCTCGTATCGGAAAAAACACGAGGATTTTCATCTTCTTTTTGGTGGGCCATCAGGGATTTGAACCCCGGACCAAGGGATGAGTCTATCATAAACCATAAATTACAACAACTAGCAACACCTAATAACAATATAAATCAATCGTTTGCTGTTTTTCGTTTGTTTTCATTGATTGCCGATTATTGCCCTTATTTGTAGGCAAGTGTCCCGCCAGTGTCCCACGGGGCAATAGTCCCAATGTCGCTTTAAACGGCAGATTTACGCCACCACTACGCGCACACACCTCCAAAGTTTACCGAAATTATTAGGCAATTTAACCCGCACATTCCCATAAATATCGCCCAAACCCACGCCATTAACAGCAATTCTCATTTTGAAAAAAACCGGGCGGGTTCCAAACCCGCCCGGTTTTGTTCAAAATGAGAATTGCTGTGTCGGTTATGGTTTCCCAAGCTGTCCCAAAACGCTCAAAATTGAGCGTTTTAGCCTTCAATCCATTGAAAAAAATGTGCCTTGATGGATTGTGCAAATCCTGAAGACTTCCAATCATCCAAGGCGGTTGCCAAAAAAGCGGCTTCAAGAAGGCTAATTCATGATCATAAATTGCAAAATTTTTGCCGTCCCACAAACAATTGGGGTTTTTTGGTCGGCGGTCTGGGTTCAGGGTCAAGGCATCGAAAGCAAAAATATCGGCGGCTTGGTCAATCAGAGCTTGCGGGATGGATTTATCAACGGGAACGGTCGAAAAGCCAGCCGGTAGTTTTGTTGAGCCAAACGCTAGAGGGGCGCTATTTCTCGCCAATTCTGCAATTTCTGGGTCGGTGATGGTCTGGATAAATTCATCATCAGCAACAAACTCCTGCACCCCTACGTTTGCAATCTTTATACACTTTATCGGGTTTGATCTTGAAAAGTCTTTGCTATCAAAGCTATAGCCACTCGCGACTGTACTCACCTCACACAGGTCAGTCATCGGCCAGTCGGGTTGGATGGGAATATGAGGGCGGTAGTTTTCTACCACCTGCCGCGCACCGTCGATGATTTTCTGATAGCCTTCAATCTCGGCCACGATTTCCTTCTGAATATCAAGTGGGGGGAGGGGGATTTTTATTTCGGCAAACGATGACCAACCGACTCGCGGAAGTTGTGCGCCTTTAAGATCAGATAAAACCGCGCCATTAAATTGATTGCTTCTGAAAATATAAGAGTAAAAGCTAGGTATTGTCAGATTGTTTTTTGATCGAATTACAAAAATGTCGGTCGAACAAATTCCCCCTCGCTCTGATAAGCAAACTTTATTTAGGTTTGGTCTCAACTTACCATAAAGAATTTCATTTGGAAGAAATACATTTTTCAGGCTTTTAATCTCTGATGGATCATCCACAACCAGACTACCACATATCATACCGGTGTTTTGAGTTACAGCGTTTTTAATGTTGATTGATTACTTTGTTTTTCATTGGCGGCAAAGGGTTGCCGCCCTACAATCCTTGATGTGCAGTAGGTCGGCAACCCTTTGCCGACATGGATGTAGATTATGTAAGTAACGTGTGATATTAAAAACGCTGTATGTTCTCAAGACCAATATAAGTAACGGAAGAACTTAGTGAATCAGGTAAAACGGTACTATTCGACTTCTCAAATATTTGCCCCACTGGAATAAGATGCCAAACAGATGAAGTAACCACATTTTCTCGATACCTATCCCCACTTAAATTCCACTCCCCATTTTCCGCAATCCGGGCTTTTACCACCGGATGCAGGTTCGGAATGTCATCAACAAACAAAACCTTGTCATTGCGTAAATTCCTCAGCCAAGCTTTGATATTCCGCCCAACCTCCGGCAAGTCGTTTTGCTCAATCCGCCGCCGTTGTGCGCCTAAATTGAAACCGTCGTTTTCGATCTTCGCAAACAGAATCGTGCCGGTCTTTTTGGCAAGGCGTTTGTCCAGCACAAGGATGGAGGTTTTCACGCCGCTGTAGGGGTTGAACACCCCGGCGGGCAGGGAAATAACCGCAACGAGATAATTCTCCACCAACATTTTGCGCAAGCTTTTATAAGCCGTGCCACTTTGAAAAATAATCCCTTCCGGCACGATCACAGCAGCACGGCCATTCGGTGTAAGATGCTCGGCGATATAATCGACAAACAAAACCTCGCTGCGCTTGGCTTGCACGGTAAACCGCTTGTGCGGCTTGATACCGCCCTTTGGCGACATGAACGGCGGATTGGCGAGGATGATGTCGGCGTAGTCGTTCCAACGTTCGTCGCTGGTCAGGGTGTCGTATTCGTCAATGTCAGGTTTGGGAAAGCCGTGCAAATACAGATTAACCAAGGACAGGCGCACCATATCGGGGGAAATGTCATAGCCTTTGATATTGGCGACAATCCGTTTGCGTTCGTCGTTCGTCAGCAACTCGCCTTTGTAGCGCAAGGGGCTATCCAGCGTGAGCAATTCGATGGGCAAGCCCTTTTCGTCTAGCGTTTCCTTAGCTTGCCCGGTGCGGTAATTCTGCGAGTTATGCTTGAGAATGTGCTTGTACGCTGAAATCAGAAAGCCCGCCGTGCCACAGGCCGGGTCGAGAATGGTTTCATCCTTCTTGGGGTCAACGATGTCCACCATGAACTCGATGATATGACGCGGGGTGCGAAACATTCCCGCATCGCCCTGACTACTCAGCACTGACAACAGGTATTCAAACGCATCGCCTAGGCGTTCGGAATGGTCATACTTAAAGCTGTTTATCTCCTTCAAGAAAATGCGTAAGGTTTCCGGGTCACGGTAAGGCAGATAGGCATTTTTGAAAATGTCGCGGAATAGCGGTGGGATGCCGGGGTTCTGGTTCATTTTCTGAATGGCTTCGGAATACACGGACAGCACGGACAAAAGCAGAAGCGCAGGGTAACCGTGGCATCTGTAAATCAACTAGCACCAAAAGTTACTACATGACAAAACGTTCGACTTGAGCTTTTGGATGGCAACCAAAGTTAACAAGAAGCCCTATTTTCATGTTTGATGCTTTTAGATAATTTAGCAATTGTGCCTTATGTTCTGGCGCGATTTCCCTGCAAGCCTTTATCTCAACAATGACCACCCCAAAACAAATCAGATCAGGCACATAAACCTGTTTGAGAGGTTCACCTTTGTATGAAAGTGCCAGGGGTTGCTTCGCTGAATAGGGGATGCTTCGCAGGTGCAATTCCTTTTCCAAGCATTCTTGATAAACGGCTTCAAGAAAACCAGAGCCTAGCTCGTGGTATACCTCGAACACCGCTCCGCGAATGAGGTAGCTTTCTTGCTCAAGGATCATATTTGTTACATAAACTGGTTGAGGGGGACGTAATCCTTGACGTATTCAGGGATGCGGTTGCGCCATTCCGGGGGTACGGCCCTGAAATCAGCCATACTAAAACCGGGATGGGTGTTGAGTTCGGTCAGCCGGTTATCTTCGATGATTTGGCGTATTTCCCCATCCGTCACATAAGCTTTGAAAAAATATTTCATCGCGACAATGTGGCTGGCATCTTCGGGCTTATTGTCCAACACAAACTGGTCAAAGGCTTCCTCTAGCAATTCGTCTTTGGACTTGAAGCTTGGAATGAAACCAAAGGCTTTTTGCAGAATTTCGCGCAATGAAAGGCGGCGGTCAACGCCAGCCGCTTTGCGCAATTTCTCAAGATTGAAATATTCCGCTGGTTTGTCGAATAAATGGTTGATGACATATTCCACGGCTTGCTCCCAACGCTCGGCTTCAACTTGCTCCTTTAGTATGGGGTCTTCCTTGAGTTTTTCTTCAAATTGCTCGAAGAACATACGGTCAATCTTCATGCCATCCAAGCCGATGGCTGTTTCATGCACGGTGCTGATAAGGTCGTCTTGGGTGTTTTCATGCAGTCCAACAGGCGGAGGGGGCGGAGGGTATGGGCCTCCGCCGCCTTCGCTAGGTCGTGGCAGTTGCAACACTTCGTCGTAGTTGAATTTTTCCTCGAAATATTCGCAGTTGGCGAAAAAATCGAACAGCTTGAAGTGCTTCTTATGCGGTTCTGCGACCCAGCCTTTAAGTTCAGGGTCGGATAACAGTTCCAAAAAGGAAAACTTCCGAGTCCCCCGCCCTTTGATTTGCACGAAATCCGACGGCGAAAATATCGGACGCACAAGCGCAAGATTCAGAATATCCGGGCAATCGTAGCCCGTTGTCATCATGCCTACGGTGACACAAACACGGGCTTTGCAGGTTTTATAGGTTTCAATGAAATTGGCCGAGCCGAGCAAATTATTATTGGTAAAGTTGATGGTGCATTGCTGGGCATCCGGTATTTGGGAAGTGACTTGTACGGCAAAGTTGGATTGATATTTGTCGGGAAACATACTGCCAGCCAGTTCGTTAAGTATCTGGGTCAGTTTGCTTGCATGGTTCTGGCTGACGGCAAACACAAGGGTTTTACCCATTTCACCACTGACAGGATCGCGCAGGGCGTGTTTCAACAAGGCTTCGCAAAATGTGCGGTTGGTCGGTTCGGAAAAGAATTTCTTCTCAAAATCTTTGCGGTAAAAAGTTTGTTTGGCAACCTCTTCGCCTTCCTCGCTCGTTTCATCTTCGTCGGTGTCGCCGATTTTCATCACCGCATAACCTTGGTCAGAAAGCATTTGGGTGGTAATGTCGGTACGGGCAGCTTATAGCCGACGAAATACTCGAAAACGGCACGGGCATTGCCGCCGATGGAGCGGTGTGCCTCGTCGGAAATCACCAGGTCAAAATCAATGGGGGAAAATAGGCGTTTGAATTTGTTGTTAAACAGGAGCGACTGCACCGTAGTCACGACAATTTTCGCCTTTTTCCATTCGTCGCGGCGTTCTTTGTAGATGACCGATGTGAAATCATTTTTCAACAGGAAATTAAAATGTTTGTTGGCTTGATCTTCCAATTCCAAACGATCTACGAGAAAAAGAACGCGGCTGGCGTTGCCTGTCCGCAAAAAAAGCTTGATGACAGCAGCGGCGGTCAGCGTTTTCCCTGTCCCCGTTGCCATTTCAAAAAGAAATCGGCTCTGGCCTTCCTTGACGGCGTTTTGAATGGACGGCCCTTTCTTGGTAAAGACGCAGGAAACGCAGGCGGTTTTTCTCGATCAAGGCCGGTCGTTCGATTTCGTTATTCCAGCCCGCTTCATCGGCATAATGGGGTAATTGGGTTAGTACAATGTAATCCGAATTGACGGATTCCTTGACTAGCTTTTCGGGGTTCGGCTGGAAGTGGGTATACCCCTTGATGGATTCCGGGGTCGGAAAGCGTGAAATCAGGTAAGGGTTGCCATGGGCTAAATCCCAAAAATAATGCAGGTTGCCGTTGGACAAAATCACAAAGCGGCAATTTTGCGATTTGGCATAAGTACGCGCCTGTTCCTTGCCGATCAGCGGATTTTTATCTTCGGGCTTGGCTTCCAGCACGATGAGTGGAAAACCCTGCGCATCCAGCAGCAGGAAATCAATAAAACCTCTTGTGGTCGTCTCGAAATTCACGCCGAGCGCATCCATAACCGCTTGGGTCAGTTTGACCTTGGGTTCCAGCACGATATTTGCCTTGCCCTTGTCGTCATCGAAGAAATGCCAGCCGGATTCTTCCAGTTGTTTATTGATTTTAATACGGGCTTTGGCTTCTTTTGCGCCCATCGTTGTCCTTTTTTTGCTGTTGTTAGTCTTTTCAGTTTGCGGCAACACCGAATCACTACTATCAAAAAAACATATCTAAGCAGCTAATGATAACGCATTTATAATCAGCGAAGTTCCTTCAACTTCAACAGCATTGCCAACGTCCGCTCAAACTTCCGGTCTAGGTGCGCTTCGTAGCGGCTCAGCTTTACCAGTTTGTCGGCTAAATCCAAGGTTTCCGTCTGGATCGCGGGCAGGATGACAGGGCGGCAACCACGGAAACCCGCAATCATATCAGAGCAGCTTGCGCCATGACGTTAGCATTGCTTGCATTTCGGCCTGTTCCGCATCGGACAGAGGCTCAGCAGGGTCTGGTTTTGGGCTTCCGGCCCATTCGCGCACCATGGCGGCATCCTGCCCAGTCTCATCGGTAAAGGCATCCAACGCCGCCTCTAACACCCTAAGCGTTGAAGTAAATTTCTGTGCATCAAGGTAATACCCGGTCATTTTTTCAGAAGGCATATCCGGGTTTGCCATAATGCAGCCGCTACGTATCAGTTGATGCGCCTTGGTGCGCCAGTAGGACAGGCTCCACAGTTGGACAATACCCATCAATGAAAATGAATGGTTAATAAACTCTTGGTGGTATATTTGGTAAGTTGCCTTCGGTACGGCACTAAGAATCTTGTCGTGTTCGCCCTCGTCCTCTCGCAGAATGGCCCCAATCGCCAGCACGGCCAGTGCTTTGGGCGGGGTCTTGTCGTACAGTTTCAATAGCGGGTCTTTCTTCATGGTTTTATCACCTTGGCGTTAAGGCTACGCTCAAGCAGGGCTAGGCGTTCTTCAATGACGGCGGTTTCATAGGCTTTGAGTAGCCTGTCCAGAACGTAAGTCAGCCGGGTTCCGTCTTGGGTTTCAATCTTCCCCGCCCGCATGTCGCGGTAAACCGCCCCCATTTCCCGGCGTAAGGATGGTGCCGTTGCCCAATCTACGGTACTGCTTTACAACTCCCCAACCAAGATAAACGGTGCCCAGAAATACGGATGCGCGTAGCCCTCGTGACGCAAATCGGCGCGGGCTAGTCGCAAGGCTTCCAGTTTGTTCTTGCCTTGTTTCAGGTAGGCGAAAAACTTTTCAGTCAGAAGATTGCGCTGGTTCCCAAGCTCCAGCTTCACTGCCATTAAGTTAAGAAAAAACTCGTCGTTCCGGCAGGGATCGCCGGAACCTAGGCTCCATGGATGGCATAGATTGTTGGCATCCCTGCAATCTGGATTCCGGCGGTCCATGCCGGAATGACGGCTTAACTTAATGGCAGTGAAGCTCCAGCTTGGGAACCTAATATCGCAAGCTCCGGCTTGTAGTCTCGGAAAGCGGGAGCTTCCAAAACCGCATTCCCAAGCTGGAGCTTGGGAACGAGCTAACCTTTTGTCTTGCGAAACTTGAACTGTCCAACGAATAGGCGTTGCCATGCTTACCCAAGCTAACCTATCCCTCACAACTGCCATATTGTGGCAATATCCTCAATGCCGCCACCTCGCCCAAGGCGACTTCAACCACCGCCAAGCGGGCCGGAGGTTGATGGGCAGGAGGGAGAAATAAATACAGTTTGTCGGCACTCTGCAATAGCAAGCGATAACAGCCTAGTGGCAATTGCATGGATAAAGCCTTGTACACCGCATCTTCGCTATTGCCCGATTTCAGCCAAACTCGCGCCCGTGGGTAATTGGGAAAATCATCTGTACGCTGTTGTCGATAATCACGGTTGGCGGTAGACTCGCCCAAAACAAACACTAAGCCAAGCAAGCAAAGTAGCAAGGCAAATAAAGGAATCCCACGATTGATTCCAGACAGAACGTTTGTCAGATATCGCTTCCACCAAGCTTGTCTGGATAGATAAGGCACCAACAAAGCCACTGCCAACAACGGCAGGGCAAGAAACCACCAATCACGGAAGACTAGGAATCCATACATCAGATAGTATTCAGCCGGTATGTCCAAACTTAGTATACCTAACTGAAAATTGGCGAAATAATGATAGGCATAAATCCAGCCCGTTGCATAATCTAGGGCGGTTGCCAGTGCGAGTAAGCCCGCAAAATCCAGCAAACTCGTGGAGGAAGAAGTCTCATCTATGGTTTTAGCCATGCGATTAATCCTCTTCGTTGCCGTTGCGGATAATGAATGGCGTACTTGATTCTTTCGATATTCCGCATTTTATGCAACCGGGTTTGCCGTCTGGTATCGCAGTCCATCCAATGATATTCACTGGCACTGTGCCGCCTTTGCCTTGGTCGAAGCAGACAGTATTTTCATCCGCTTTGCCTTTTGACACTGTTTTACAGCCAACCAACAGATTCTCAGCGGAATCACGCAGGCAAAAACAGTCATCTTTGGCAATGGCGGCTTCCGGCAATGCAAGAAAACATAAGGCTTGAATGATACCGGTCAACAATAAGCCGTTACGAACTGGCCGGTGGCTTGGGATGCTGAAAGGCTTCATGATTGATCTTCCACCCGTGGTTTGCATAAATCGTTGCAATACTTAATTTTGCATGGGGCCGATGGCGCCACCATGGCACTCAATGCGAGAATAAATGCCTCAATGCCCCCAAACCTCATCCAGACTTTTAGCATCAAGGACGCGCTCGCCCCACACCAGCAGGATTTCGGCATCGGCAGCGGCGACGCGCTGGCGGGCGGACTCCGGCAGGGGATTGAACTTGCGTTCCAACTGGCGCAGCAACAGGGCGGCTTCGCCTTCCACGCGGCCCTCTGCGAACACATCTTGATAAAACCGGGTTGTCTTCAAATCAACATCGTTTAGGCCAAACATCTTTTGTATCTCCTCGCGGGTGAATGTGGGTAGTTTATAGACCAGCACGGTTTCCAGCAATTCCAGCCAGTCTATGCCGTCGGCGGGTTGGGTTTCCCGATGGGCTTGGACTTTCCGCACAATGGGGGCGATCTTCGCGGCATCGGTTACGATCAGTGCGATTAGCCACAGCTTTGGGTTGGCACTGTCGAGCAGCGGCAGTCGGTTCAGATAAACCCTGTGCAGGTTGGGCAAGTTAAAAAACGGTGCGGTCGCCGGGGATAATCGCTCAATGGCTGGGCTGGGGTAGATGACCACGGCTTGCCAAGGATGCAGGCTTGGGTATTGGCCGAGGTGGAGTAGGATTTCGCTGAAAAAGCGCGGGTAAAAATCCTCGTCGGGTTGGAACTGTACTTCGACATAGCCCCTCGGCGCGTCGAGCCGGTCAGATGGCGGCTCGGCAATGCCGTCCAAGCGGAACGCCGTCTGTTTTATTTCCTGCGAGATGAAACTGTAACCCTCATGCCGTGGCACGTCCAACCCCGCCAGTTCAAAGGCCAAAGTCGGCTCGGCTTGCAGCAAACGGTAGAAAAGGCTGTCGGTTTTCATGGGAAGGCCGGTATAAATGTCGAATGGCTATTTTACGCGCAAACAGCGCCGGGCGGCGGATGAAGATGCCCTCGCCGAAATTCGCCTCCAGCCCGCGCAGTTCGTCCTCGACCATCGCCGTGCGCCGGGCCATCCTCCGGCCAAACCACAACATCCACACACCACTCGAACAGGATGTTGCCGAGCATCCCCAGCAGCCAGAACGCAAAGGCCAAGAGTGCCGCGACCAGTTTTCCCAAAGGTCCGCGCTTGGGCGGCGGGACCGGGCGGGAGGCTTCAGCCTTGGGGCTCCCCGCCAGCGGGTCGGCCCCCACCCACCACTGGTCGGCGGTGCTGGTGTGTTCGCATGCCCTTGGGCGATGGCGCACGTCCTGCGGCATCGCCGGGTCGGCGGAGGTGTCGGGCAAGGGAAAACGCACTTTCCACAACTGCCCGCCCTGCAACAGGCAAAACGCCTGGCCCAAGGGCTATGGAAACCAGATCGGCGGGGACCAGCATCGGCGCGTCGACGACGTTGATGCGGTCTTGGTTGGTCGAGGTGAAATCCACGTCGAGGGTGGTGTCGGAGGTGTCTGTCACCCCGGACACCAAGGTCATCGAATGGACTTGCACCTCCGGCAACTGCTTGGTCAGCAGTTCGGCGGTCTCCAGTTCGCGCACCCGCAGCATGATCAGCGAGTTGTTGTCCCCATCACCTGCCCGGCCTTAGGCAGCTAAGCCCAGCCGGGCCACGATGTCCGACCAGGTTTGCGTGTAGGCGGTGACTTGAACTCCGGCACCCCCGGCCTTATCGGCAGCGGGGTACTGGTTGTTCATCATCTCATTCACTTCGTCGGCGTGGATGGAAATCTTCGGCTTCGCCCTGTCCCGCACCGATTCGGGGACACCCGCGTCGATGCCATGCTTGTAGATGTGACCGGCGATGGCGACCAGATCGGCGAACATGGAGTTGCCGACGGCGGCGGAAACGGTGAAGTCGCTCAAGGCATCCAAGCCGACGTAAACGATCCCCTTGCGCTTGATGACATCCAGCCATTCGAAGATCGGGCGGGGTATCCGTCATGTCCTCGTAGTCTGGCGAGATCAACTCGCCGATCCGCCCCAAAATGAGTTTTTCCATCAGCTCAGGGTGTATTTTGTCCAATTCTGAAAGAATCATCTCTTCCTGATGCGGCAGGCAACGCTCATCTCTCGGTTTTCCGACAGGTGGTTTTCGGATGTTGGTTACAGGATTCGTTACAGGCAGCCCCCATTCTTTGATTGCAATGGTGTAAAGATGCGGGAGAAGTGCGATATCTAGGCGCACGGTATTCCCTGCCGTCCCCGATTGAAGCCGGGCATCCCGCCAAGCGGCAACATCCGTTGACCGCACCGCAGCAATCGACTTTTCGGCAAAAGGGGTTTTCTTCAGGGTGCCAATCCGGATCATTTCACGCGATGCGCCTTTCTTGGAGGGTGTAACCTCCCGTCCGTAACGATCCAGGCATTCAATGAGAGTGGTAGATTCGGCCTCGCGGGTGTCAACATACTTTCCTTGGCCCATGGTTGCTTCAACGGATAACGCCCATCGCTCCGCTTCCACTTTTGTATCGAAGGTTCTAGAAATTGATTTGTGACCGGTGCGGCGAATTTGTGCCAACCACCCGGTGGGTCGTTTGATAAATGTGGCCATAACTACTGATACCCGACAAACATAGTCAGAAAGATTAGATGCCTTTTTTATGGCTGCATCAAAATTGCATCACACTGGCAATAAAAAAGGGCTGCATCAATGCAACCCTTTGTTTTGCTTGGTGGGCCCTCAGGGATTTGAACCCCGGACCAAGGGATTATGAGTTCCCCACTTACGGCATAACCATTTGTTTTTATTAACATGTCGGCGTCCGTTGCAAATGCCGCAATGCAGTACCAAGCATAACACCGCAGAACCGAGTCCCGCAAAATTCACGCATAGACTACTAGTCTGGAGTCTCCCTGCAACTTCACTGGATGGCAACCACCAGCACATCCTGCGCCGCCTGAAAACCAGCAGGGTTGCAGTCTTCTCTAAAGCCGAGAAAGCCGAGGCCCTCCCGTAAACCGCCGAAAAGTAGCTGCTGGCGGGAACAAAACCCCAAAAGGGTGCAAAACCAGAAAAAATCCGATTCCTCGCCAAAAGGGTCTTTTTTTAACTCATGTTTCCGTCAAAAAGTAGTTTTTCGAGATACCCAATTATACAATTTCGACTTTTTCAACAATCTTGCAGATTTCAAGCACGAAATATATCTACCTTGGTTTCCAGACATTTCCGTAAACTCAGGTCGTTCGCTCCAATTTCAAACCAGCTAACAGGTTTTTGAAAAAAATCTAAGCCACGACCGATTTTAATTATCCAACCATTATCGATCCTGATTTCTCGGTCATGAATATTTGAATTTAGCTTTACGTTGAGTTTAACATCAAGTTCCAGTAGGCTTTGCTTCAACTCATCTAGTTTTTCCGCAATGTCAGCCAGTTGGGTTTTATCATCGTAGCCAGTGATAAGGCTAATTTTTCTAATCGTTCCAGCTTTTAGAACGGTTTCGCAGAACCGTACAAAATTTTGGATCTGGTGTTGCAACCGAATATAAGGGTCTTCAATTACTATGGATTTTGCGTCTTGCAAATAAGGCCCTATGATAGACTCATAGCTGTAACCCGTGTCACCATAGAGTATAGTGAAATGCTGTTCTTTCAGTGTTTCAATGGGTATTTCAGGATTTTGTAATTCTGGTTTACAGCGTTTTCTATATCTATTAGTTACTTATTTAATGTACATCCTTGTCGGCAAAGGGTTGCCGACCTACTGCGGAATAAGGGCCGTAGGACGGCAACCCTTTGCCGCCATAGATAAACAAAGTAATCAATCGATATTAAAAACGCTGTAGAAGCTTGTGGAGTATCATCCGATGTGTTCTCCGTGCATCATTTAGAGTCGATGCTCGTCCAAGGGGTCGGGAGGCGTTCCGTCCCCCGATAGCCAAGCCTCAGGTGTGTCATCGCCCAGCGCCCAAGCGATGACCTCAATCGGATCTTCGCCCGCTGCCAATTTTTTATTTTCTTCATGCAACAAGTCAAATCTATCATTAAGACCTTCGCCAGCTTTCAGACGACGGGCGCTGGCAATGATTGACCGGATGCGGCCTAGACGGCGTTCCAGTAATGCCAGCCGTTTTTGTCGTGTGTGCAAGGCTTCGACCAGAAAATCCCGCACCCGCGCCGAATCGTTCCAGTGTTCCCGCAACTGGTTCAGAATGGGTTCGATAGCCTCGGCGGTCAGTTGGTCGTCATGAATCTGATAATCGACAAAAACGCCTTGAACCATGACGACAAAAACGGTCTTTTTGCGTGAGCAATCTCGCTCGGAGCCATATACGGGTGAAACGGTTCTGCATCGTTTGGCAACATGCCAGGGCTTCTCGAGGGCAATGGGTCGAAGGGTTTAGGTTCAGGGGGCATTGTTCGTTCACCCGTCGCCAACCGCCAATCGAACGACCAAACGCTACGCCAACCGCCCAAGAGAGCAGTGGAGGGTGGTTAGGTGATATCCAATAAAGAACATCCCATCCAAAGGCCAAGCTGGAGCTTGGCGTTCCTTCTGGGAGCGCCAAGCACCAGCTTGGCGAGGTGATTGTTCGTGATTTTGTGGATAATTCATTTTAGTTTTGGTGGTTTCATTATTGGAAATCACCTTAGTGGTGAGTGGAGAATTGCCAGTGGCATCCTCTTCGTCGTCTTCGTCCGATTCCAAGGACTCGTTTTTGTCTGTTATTGATGACTGTCCACTCATCGCCATTTCCCGGTCCGCCTCGGAGAAGCCATACAGGTCAAAAGCAATATCATCAATTTTGGCTTGGATGCGGGTCAGTTCGGCTTCGATGGCGGGCGGGTCGAATACCAATGTTGTTGAATTAGTCTCAAAAGTTCCCTCCCTCAACGGGGGAAGGTTAGGGTGGGGGCGAGTAATATCAGCTTGTAGAAGAGATAGTGGCAGTACGAAAGCATGAGAAGTTTCGTTGATGGTATCAAGGCTGCGTTTTAGCGACCAAGCACGCCGAGCAAGAGTGGATAGTTGACAGTATTCAGTTGATAGTTGAGGTATCGGAGTTTGCTGGATCAACCCTACTTCATATGCCCGTGCAGGTAAGCGTTCACTCCCCCCCACTTTTTCTTGGGAGTGCGGCCATCTTGGCCGCCATTTCAGCGGGCGAGACGCCCACGCTCCCAGGGGGGTGAACGCTTACCCGTGCAGCAGCATCCGCAGCGGCTAGCTGAACTTCGACCAATGAGAGAAATGCGAAGGAATTGGTAATCGCGAGCAAAACAAGCAGATTATCTGCGTCATTGTTTGGTACAAGAATAGCTGGTCCTTTACTACCAAAAATACATCTTGAAGGCATAACTCTAACAGTTAGGCGACTGCTTGTTCTGAGTGACCATGTTAAACCAGGTCTAAAATATAATTTTTTGCTAGGTACTATTGCGTGTTTGTACACATTAGGTGATTTCCAATAATGAATCCACCAAAACCGAAATGAATTGTCCACGAGAATCACAAACACCTTCTTCGCAAATCACCTTGCCAAGCTGGAGCTTGGCGTTCCTTCTGGGAGCGCCAAGCACCAGCTTGGCCTTTGGATGGGATGTTCTTTATTGGATATTACCTTAGTAGTAACTCTCTCTGCCTCGTAAGCGTTCACTCCCCCCCGCCTTTTCCTAGGAGCGCGGCAATATTATCCGCCATTTCAGCGGGCGAGACGCCCGCGCTCCCAGGGGGATGAACGCTTACTCTGCCTCTAGCTCATGTCCGTTTGTGCCCCAGTTAATTACCAGAGAAGGATCTAAATAATATGTAGATTTTTCTCCGCCTTTGACATGAGCCTCCCATATTTGAGAGCCAAATTCAACTTCCCAAAATAGACGAATAAACCGATTATCGTCATTTGAGTTAACTCCCCTTCTTGCAACAACACCATCTGATTCAAGTTCAGACAGAGCATTGAAAAGCTTCCGAACTGAATCGGACACCCAATAAGCAAACGGCTTCCCCGGCACGGCATTGAAGGAATCCGGCGCGACCTCGAAATGGCGTGGGTCGGTTTCGCCCCGGCGCAACTGCGTACAGGCGGCTTGCAGTGCGGTGGCCTTGTCCGTTTCGGCTAATAGGCGCAGGAAAGTGGTCACAGCGCCTTGCCCCGCAAGGAAATCATGGGAATGTCGCGCACCCGGAACATCGGCTTGGTGGGCTTTTCTCCGCTGATGAACTCATCGGCACCTGCCGCCAGCGCGGTGGCCAGATGAATCGAATCCATGGCGGCGATGCCGTAGCGTTGTGCCAGACCGTGGGCCTGTTGCAGCACATCGAGCCGCCAAGGGCAGTGTTCCGCCCGCTCGAAAATGCTCTGATAGAAGACCTGTTCGCCTTGCCGCTTCTCGTAAATGGCCTTGGGCATCACCTCCAGCCATAAGGCATCACTGACCAACAACGTTCGATCCAGATCATCGAGCACTGTCAGCGCAGCAAGGCCGGCCTCCTCGTCGCCTTTCCAGGCCGCAATGAGCGGATTGGCATCGATATAGGTGCGCTTAGTCATCGGCAACACCTCCTCGATGCTCACGCACCTCGGCGTTGATTTCGTCCCAAGTCATCAATTTACCCCCGCTCTCGACATACGCCCTGCGCAATTCAATCAACTTGTGGCCTAGTTCGGTACGCGGCTGGTAGCGGTCAACAACGGCATCGCCGGTCAATGTCCGAGTTGGCTCGTGTTCCGCCGGGGCCTCATCCATGATGGGTTCAATGACCACACGCAACCGGCAACCCGTAGGTAGCGAGGCCGGCAAATTGCAATTGAGCTGGTGTTCATCGGTCACAACAGTTTCAAATATCACGGCATTCATAGTTACCTTCGTTTGAGTTTGGCATCATTGTACGGGATGACCACGCTCGATGATCTGGTCAAGATGAAAATCAAAGCGGTCATTCCAATAAATTCGACGGTTTTTGAATTGCACGGCTTTGAATACTTCAAGATCATACAGGGGTTTATAACAGGGGATTCTGTCCAATTCTGCCTTGACATTGAAATCAATGATTGAATCATCGTCCAGATACACCCGCAACACATAGTTATCCAATACTTCAACTTGCCGTAACTTCATAAGACCCACCTTTCAGTGCAATGGCTCAATGCGAAAAGGCCCCAAGCCATAGAAAACTGAAATTGTCGGCATCACCTAGTCCTCTGTTTAACATCTTCACGCTTCGGCATTGATTTTTTTCCTCGCTCCCAAGCTCCGCTCTCATCGTTATACACAAGTCCTGCCGAGCCAAAAACACCGTCATACCGGCAGGGATGCCGGTATCCAGGCCATGGACGGTAACTTGACGGTTGTACAAGTGCTTCATTTGGGCAATGTAGTACGCCAAAGTTTGCCATCCCTGGACGCTGGATTTCGGCATCCCTGCCGAAATGACGGGGCTTTGACCCAAGCTGAGAATTGCTGCTGATCGAGCGTTTTTCCATTCAACGCGAGAATGCCCAAGCGACATTGAAGGCAGAGCAAGCGGCGGATCAGATTGAGACAACCCCTAAATCTAAGGATTTAGAAAGATAAAATATCCATATCGTACCAATTCCATTTGGATGTGTGCTTTGGTTAGGGGCCTAAAAAAAAATCGCGTCGGCGCGGTGCGCCGACGACAAAGGGAAAAAGCACAAAGAGCAAAGGGTTATAAGTCCTGGGCAAGACGAAAACCGATAAAGTTGCTCCGGTAGACTGAGTAGTACCTGAAGCGGTAGGCCGAGCGGAGGGAGTCCGGTTTGATGTACCAAGACCCCCCGCGAATCACCCGCCGGGGATCATTACCGGACTCCCAAGCCGAGCCGTCTGCGGGAGCGCCACGGTAATCTTCGTGCCAGCGATCCTGCGTCCACTCATAAACATTGCCGCTGGTATCGTACAGCCCGAACGGGTTGGGTTCAAAAGAGCCGACTGGCGAAGTCTGCTTACCGCTCCATTGGCTTCCACTGACACCGCCATTGGCCCGGTTGGTGCCGATCTCATTTCCCCACCAGTAGGGAGTCGCTGTACCGGCCCGGCAAGCATATTCCCACTCTGCTTCAGTTGGCAAGCGTCCACCAGCCCATTCGGCAAAACGGCAAGCATCCTCCCAAGCAACCCCCACCACCGGCTGCCGTGTCTGGTTGAACTGGCGGTCGCCCCAGTATTCAGGTTCTTTTGTTTTCGGGTTAGCCTTTAGGAAGCGACCATATTCTTCGTTAGTGACCGGGTAACGGCCTAGATAGAAGGGGCGCACTGCAACCTCGTGGGCGGGCCGTTCGTCACCATCGCCCTCCCCTTCAGGCGAACCCATGCGGAAGCGCCCGCCAGGGATCAACACTAGTTCGATACCGCTTGGGTGGTCCGACACGCGGATGTTTTGCAGCTTGGCTTGTGCTTGCAGCCCTAGCCAAGCGCTGATTTTTGGCGAGGGATGACCTCGCAGGGAAGCGGCTAGTGCCTTAAGATCATCTTCTGCCAACAAACGAAACAGGACTTGCAAGGCGGACCATTGACGATCCCAAAACTCCGGGGCTTCACCCGGAGCTTGCCGCAGCCATTCAAGGAAGGGTTCAGGGGAAACCTCGGCGGCTTCTTCCAAGATTAGCCCCAGCAAATCACTTGCCTCATCAAAGCCGGGCTGGCTTAGGGCCGCTTGCATGAAAGGGTTGAACAGCGAGGGATTGCCTTGTGCAAGCAACAGCAGGATGACCTCCTGCCACCAGCTTTCACCATAATGGCTGGCAAGCTGGCCTAGCACGGCCTGCTTGTCGCCCTCAAAAGCCAGCCGCCGCAGTTCGCTGGCGGCGAGGTATTCTTGGAACCCTAGGTGCATGAAGCCGAATTGGTCGTGGCTCCAGCCAGTCAGTAGGCCGCTTTCGTCGCGGACGGTGCGAAGAAATGCGCGGACATCGCCTCCCGGCCACTGCTTGGCTTTGAGGGCGGGTTCCAACACCTGGGCCAATTCTGAGACTGAGCATTCTTTTTGATGGACAATTTTCAGGTTAATTGATGGTCAATTGGGGTGCGTTCAGACAGATATGGTCTATGACTGGGTTATTGGCAGAGTTCCGTCTGCCTTTTTGTCAGCCGCCGTCATTTAATGTGGAAACGGTTGCCGGAGGTGTTTAGCGAGTTGCCCCGGCAACAGTGGGTTGTGCCTGACTGACGAAGTTCGCTCAGAAAGGCGGGTCGG
>QJPH01000195.1 GCA_003242955.1 Candidatus Methylumidiphilus alinenensis | reverse complement strand
GCCTAACGACCCCGTTCAGCCGCCCGCGCGTAAGGAGCCAGAATGAACACGCCAGACGTTGACGCGGGTCGGCTGGAACGGCGGGTTAGGCAAGTGGGCAATGTAACAATGCCGGGGGTTAGTGGCTTTTGCTCTTTGCCTGTTTATACATTCGGCGGAACCCGTCCATGGTTCCGCCTTACGGCCTTATTGCGCCTACGGCCCTACGGATTACGCCTTACCGCGTTATTGCGCCTTACCGCGTTAAAATGAGGTCTTATGAATCAGGTGGTTGGAAGTGTTTCTTGAGAGGCGGGTGGGCAGGGAGACAAGGCCGGGGTTTCATAGGTTTTTCCTCTTTAGCTTGTTAAATTATCGTGAAAACGTGTAGGGCGGAATAGCGGTTTAGTGTATTCCGCCGAATGTTTCCATTTTCCCATACGGCGCAATACGCGGCGGAGCCGCTATTGCGCCCTTACCACATTATATATAATTGGTATAACTTATAGATTATTTCAGAGGTTATATTAACAATAAAAAGAAGCAATAAAAAAATAGTTGGTATTATTATAAGTATAATAAGTGGGCGATTCTTATTGATATAATCTAAAATAAGTTTATTGTTCTTATTGACAAAATCAAAATGAAACTCAAGAGGGTTATCCTCTTCTTGAATTTCTTTAGTTGCATCTGTTTCACTCAGAACAGCAAGACCTCTACATGCTCCAATTCCTTGTATAATTGATTTAAGGGCTACTATATGCACTAATGCGCTACCGTATATGGGAATTCCTAATTTAACATCTGATGATATAAATGAAAGAGCTAAAAGTTGTAAGACAGATGCAGAATCATAAGTCCATATAATAGTTGCAATGAATAGAATATATATACCTTGTAAATAAGTTGTTTTAGCGGTGAGATAGGCTAACAACAACATGATAAACCCAAAACCTAGCGTCACTAGGTTTTCATTAGTGTCACTAGGCGTTGAATTTGTGATATACGTATTATTAATATTGGTAATATGACTTAATTCAAGAATTCCAATTATTGTTGTTGACAAGCCAATGAACCAAAGCCAGCCAATTGCAACACTGAGCGTTTTCTTTGCCTGAAAAACACTAGGCCAACGAAATGAACAATAAATCCAAAATATTGATTGAATAATTACTGCAAAGAAAATAAATCCTGCGTCGTGGTTTATAAAATAGTTAAATAATACTAAACACCAAAACCAAGATAAATAATATATTGTGTTTTGTGGATTTGACTTAATGAAATACAATTGAGCTTTAGAAATTATTGCTTCATCTGAATTATTATTAATGTCTACTTGTTTCTGGAAAAGTTTTCTGGCTATATCATATTTCCCTTGAATATAGGTTTCACATGCAGTCTTAAAAATATTTTCTTCATTTATTTCGTTCAATAAACTATTCTCAGTTAGTTTCTCAAAATCTAGGTTTGTATAGTCCTTCTTAACGTCTAGTTTTTGAGAATCAAGAAAAACAGACAAAGTCAATTTCTCAGGATCCCAGGTACCAAGGTTTAATTTAACACATAATCTTCTGCCATCAGGTAAAATAATTTCTTTCCCATTCATTATTTCTTTGTGGTTTGGAATTTCTTCTATTATATTGTTATCTAACTTTATAATTATGTCATTACCTTCTCCTTCCCAATAGATGGCTAGGATTTCTGGGTCACCAAGAGTGAGCGAATAGTATTCTACATGTTTCATATAAATGCCATGGTAAGAGGTGTAGGGAGTGTGTTCAGTTTAAAGTGTTAATTACCCCCTTGTCATTCCAATTATGGCTAATTTCTCACAGGTTTCCCCAACACTGTTGCCCCCCAACAAGCCTAACGCCCGAGCTAAGGGGCGCGGGCGGACAAAACTAGGGGAAACAGGCCAAAGTATAACCCCGCGTCCCCTTGAGCGCCGGGTTGGGCGGCGAACTAGAAAAGAGTGTCTCTTGCTCTTGGCTTTTCGATCTTTCAGCCTTAAACCACCCACAAGTGACGAGTTGTAGGGCGGATACAGGGATGTGATCCGCCGAAGGCTGGCGACCGACCCATAACATTCGGCGGAACCCGTCCATGGTTCCGCCCTACGACCTTCGACCTTGGCTTTTAACCATCCGGCCCAATACGCGGCAAGCCACAACTTTGCCTTACGGCCCTTACCCCTTGGTTGAGTAACCCTCTGCGCGTTTGCGGCGTGAAAAACCGAAGACACCTGCTAAGGCTGGTGCTACAAAAAATGCAGCAGCAGGAATCGGGGTTGAACTGGAAACTTGAATATTGGCGACATCAAAACCATGGCTACCCCAGCGTTGATCCTCGTAAACCGATAAGCTGGTGAATTGTGGAGTGCCGACAAAGGTGAAAATAGGGGACAAAATGGAGTTTACTCCGTTATTAAACGTTCCCCAATAGGTGTTGTTGGTATAATCTACGAGTAAACTAGCATGAACAGTAACATCTTGCATGGAATTCGAGCTATAATTCTGAAAACTATTGGTAAAGGGAGTATATCCATGGGTATACCAACCATTCAATCCACAGCAATTTACCCAAGCACCTATTTCTAAAGCACTACCAGACGCGGTATTCAACGTAATGTAGCCACCCGTATAGTACTGACTATAAGCCCAACCATCGAATGTCAAGGCAATGGTTCCAGTTGTGGGCATTGCTGGAAGATCGATACTTGCTTGCGCGTACCCATAACCTGCTGAAGTACTAAGGGAACCAACCACAGCATTTCCGCTCCAGCCAGGATGTTGTGTAGTACCTACTCTAACCACACCGGCATCTGCTGACCAGTTTAAAGGAGGTGCTGAGATGGCTTGTCCCGTCGTGGCGGAATTGAAATTTGACGAATAGATGGTGGCAGCTTGGGCGGGAAGCTGTATACATACAAGCAATAGACTGAACGAGAAAACTTTTATTGTTGACATGACAAATTCCAAATTATGATTTACTTGGGAGTAGCGGGCATGTAACCGTTGATTTTCTGAAAAGGTCGGATCGTACCCATCAGTAGATAACTGGGCGGAGCCTTTTGCTTTTATCACGGAGAAGCCCAACGACCGCGTTGAGGGGCGCGGCGACGATGACTAGGCGAAGCAAACCAAAGCTTAACCCGCGTACCCTCGAACGCCGGGTTAGGCTGGTGGGCAGTGAGACAATGCCGGGTATGCTCGGCTTTTTAAAACTTTTACAAAGGCTTTCAGTATGAACGACGAAACATTTAAAAAACCAAGAATCTTTAACCTAAACCCCGGAACACTAATTGTAAGTGATGAACCAATACTGCTTATGACTGAGGATCAAATTAAAGGGGTTGACCTAGAAGGCGCACATGCCGCAATGATGAAATTTATAAATGAAATTGAAGGTGACATTATTAGGAAAAAGGATGCCTAACGCCAAAGCTAAGGGGCGCGGGCGGACGAAACCAGGGGAAAACAGGTCAAAGCGAAACCCCGCGTCCCCTTGAGCGCCGGGTTGGGCGGCGGACTGGAAAAGAGTGGCTCTTGCTCTTTGCTTTTCGCTCTTGGCTATTAACCATCCGGCGCAATAGCGGCAAGCCGTTCTTGCGCCCTTGTACGGCCCTGCCAACAATCAATCGAGTCTGCCCCCCCTTTTATCCATTTCGGGGAACCCCTCCATTGTTCAGCTTTACTGCCTTTCTAGCTGCATAATCTTATCTTTTGGACTTCGCATTATAACAGAATCCTTGGTCAGCCTTTCAATTGTATCAGTCTCCTTATTTACATCTAAGTCATTAAAATTAAGACTCCAAATAATCTTATCCCCAGTAACCCTATAAGAACCTTTATATTGATAATCCTTTCCGTCTAATTCATTCTTGATAGAAACTATTACCCAACCATCCCCGGTGAACTCCCATTTGGAATTCTTTGGAATGCCTCCAACCTCTTCGACTAAACGCCAGACACCGACGAGCTTGGGATTGATGTCTGCTAGTTTCGATGGAGGATGAGGAGGTGGTGGTGGATTACTTACTGAAATAAAATAAGGTGGATATAAATAGCACAGGACAAATACTGCTATACCTGCCGTTGCTGACAATGTGAGGTTAATTCCCTGCGATGTTTTTCCTGATATTTCTAGTAGTGCTGTACCGCCTAGAAAAAAAGTAGAAAAACCTGCTAGTAAAGCAAATAACAAAAACATTATCCTTCTCTGATCCTCAGTCATTGTTGGGGTTTGAAAGAAAGCAACTATCAGAAAAATAATGAGACTAGAAACGAATATTAGTGCTGGGAACCATATTTGCATTGGAGTTTTACTTATAAAAGAGGGTCTGTATTGATTAATATTCTTAGTGGACATTTAAATACCTCATGAATTTATTCAGAAAGACTTCATCTACAAGCTTTTAATCTAAAATAAATGAAGCTTTTATTGCAAAAACGCTAAATTACTAACAATATGGAGCAAACTTCCAGTTGAGTATTAACCTTGAAGCCGATACGCCCAACGACCCCGTTCAGCCGCCCGCGCGGAAGGATCCGGAATGAACACGCCAAACGACCCCGCGGGTCGGCTGGAACGGCGGGTTAGGCGGGTGGGCAGAGATACAATGTCGGGCTTTCATGGATTTTGCTCTCTTTTTCCATTCGGCGCAATACGCGGATAACCGCAATAGCACCTACCGCGTTTATTTGATTCGCCATACGGTAACCTTGACCTCTAACGAACCATTGTTATCTTCATAACAACTCCCCGCGCGCCCGTCTTTACATGGGCCGGTGTTTTCGTTCATGGTTAGGTATAGGTTACTGTCTTGCGTGACCACTTGTGTTGAAGATTTCCCTACTTTAAATAAATCAGGCCCAACTTTTCCAACTAACTCTCCTAGATTTCCATCGGGTATTGGACATTCGCCACAACTATTGCGAGAAAAGCTACTTTGCCCCTCTGGACCAGTCATACCAATTCCACTCCACCAACTGCCTGATGCTTTGAATTCCAGCCAGTCCCTCTTTTGTACTTTAACGCCAGTGTCATGCCAATATTGGTTAGCCGGAACACGGACAATAGACTGCTCGACTATAACTGCCGCAGGAGGAATAGGTGGTTCGACGCTTGGTTTTTGCCCTTCATCACGAACAAAAGCGATGATGGTAGCTAACGCCGCTAAAAGCCCTACGAGTACAACGAATGGGTGTTCTCCCCAATTTCGCCTAGTGTCATTCTGCCTGTTTAACAATTGAGTACTCCCATAACATCTACTAATACCGTCGAGAAAATTACAACTAGTATCCGCACGGCCTAACGACCCCGTTCAGCCGCCCGCGCGGAAGGAGCCAGAAAGAACATGCCAAACGTCCACGCGGGTCGGCTGGAACGGCGGGTTAGGCGGGTGGGCAGAGAGACAATGCCGGTTATTCATTAATATTGCTCATTTTTTCATTCGGCGCAATACGCGGATTACCGCTATTGCGCCTTACAGCGTTATCATTCAAGATAATAGCAATAATTCTTTAACTGCTTCTGCAAGATATTTGCAAAATAATAAATACTCTTCTTTGGATTGCCTTATTGATTTAGGTAGTTCAATATGGTAAGAAATCCATTCATTTCTTTGGATGGTGAAAGATCTCGTTGCCTTGAAGTGAATTTTTTTGAAATCCCCTGATATGGTGTATTGTTTAAGTAAAGGCAGTCCAGAAAATTTCAACCTCAAATATTCTGCCAATTTCAGAGAAAAATTGTTATTTTTTTCACTTCCAGAAGAAATTTCTATATCAAATTTTGCTGACTTACCACCATGTCCGTGAATCTCAATCAAAAATTTTGGCATCCAAGACAGGATTTTTTTGCTGTATTCAGTATCTTCAGACCCGTTCGGGTTTACATCATAATTGCACGCAATAATGCAGTTACAGTTTAACAAGCAAGCAATTTCATATCCTAGATATCCAGCATTTTCATCGGCATCTGGATGCTCCTTGCAAGGTAAGTTGGTAACACCTAAAGGTGCATGATGAGGAACGCCAATCACAACATCATTTATTTCACCTGAAATTAAGAGTAAGTTCTTTTGGGTATCACTTAGTGTTTTTTCTATTTGCATATCAACCATGCCTACTTAACACGATGAAAATTATTAAAACCAGCTAAAGTTTTCAAGGCAGAAATCAATGGGCTTAGACTCAATGGAGTCAATGCCTAACGCACGCGATCAGCGCCCCGCGTCACCCCACAAAACCTGAAAACACCAAGTCGCTTCGTGGCGCGGGTGCGCTGGATCGAGTAGTTAGGCAAAGGTTTTCGGAAGATTCTCCGCCGCTACGTGCTGACCCTATTTTCTGATAGTTTTCTAGCAATTACTGAGCCAATCTTAAATGTGATAATGAGAGATGTAATACCAATAAAAGATGTCAACAAAACACTAGTTACCGTTCCAAATTGGCTTGTGAAATATTCCCATGCCTGCCATATCAAAGCGACAGAAATGCCCAAAGGAAGAAAAAATCCTGCAAACCACTCTGCAAGAAAATAGAAGGTTTCTAGTAAGATTGAAAAAATAGCAATAGTTGGTATAAATAATAAAATGGAAGAAATAACACAGATTATCGCCCCCCAAACTTGACCAAATTTATCGACTAAGTAACCACCACTTTTCCAAGCTAAATACAAATACAATGCAATTAGAGCTACACCTTGCAAGTTAAGTTTTTTCATATGGTCATCTTCTTTCGTGGGTTCGCCTAACGCCCACGATCAGTGCCCCGCGCCACACCAAGAAACCTGAAAACACTAAGGCGCTTCGTGGCGCGGGTGCGCTGGATCGATTAGTTAGGCCATGGTTCGTAGAAAATTCCGCATGGGCCGGGCCTTAATCCCACTTGAAATACAGTTCACAGGATATTCCATTGTCTGATAAAAATTGTTGTACAGATTTATAAATTTCATTTGCGTCATAGCATCTATGCAGCCTCCCCAATTCCTTAATACTTAGACCAATATCGCCATCCCCGTAAAATGCCAACTCAAATCTTTCATCATTTTTCAAAAATGGTATAAGTTCAGAATTTGATGGAAGCAAGAGGTATGAATAAAAATAAACCTCATCATCTTTCGGTTCGTATTCATTTTGATAAATTTGATATATATGATCTAGAAAACGACCTATGTCTTCCTTTTTTAGAGTTGCTTGGGGTGTAAAAGAGGATTGTCCTAGTTTTGGAGACCAACCAAGGATAAACTTTTCTAAGTCGCTTGGCGAAAATTTCTTTGTATAGTTTGAGAAGTAATCAAATGAGCCATTGTCAAAATCACAAAAGAAATTGGCTTGAAAATATTCTGAGCCATCATTTTTAACAATTCCAAGCTCTGTTGTGTAGGAATAAGGCGGTATATTGAAGTGCGACTCCATGAAGCCATTATTATAAATGCATTGACCAAGAAGCTTTAAGTGAGGTTTGTTGCTGTTTTTCTGATACAGAACTATATAAAGGCATTTATCAGATATGCCGCAACTACCCTTTTGTGCAAAACATGCAAGTTCCGTTGAGAAAGCCTTATAAAGGGCTATCACTTCTGCTGGTGACAAAATAACAGACTTACCAAATGAACTTTCTAGTTCGGCATAAAAATCAGACAAATCAAAGTTTCTATCATTCAATGCAGCTATAAGTAGAGCTAATTTGTTTTTGAAGTCGGCAGAAACTTTAGTCTTATTGCCCTTTTTCAGGAAAGAGAACATTTTTGAAAAAAAACTCATTGCTTTACTCCTTCACGGGTCGAAATAACTGGGTGCCTAACGCCAAAGCTAAGGGGCGCGGGCGGATCAAACTAGGGGAAAACAGGCCAAAGCGTAACCCCGCGTCCCCTTGAGCGCCGGGTTGGGCGACGAACCAGAATAGAGTAGCTCTGGCTCTTGGCTTTTCGCTCTTTTCGTCGGGCGCAACGCAAAGAGACGCGCCCGACCTGACTACGGCCTTAACCGGTTGATTTAGTGAGAGTCTTTGTGTATTTTTGACATTTTCCTATTAGTTTCAAGGGATGGGAATTGCTCCAATTAGCTATTGGGCAATCCCTTGGGTAGCCTTTATTTTCTGTCGTATATGTTTTGTACATGCTCAAAGAATTTGATATGTCCTTCCATGATAGTTCAGTGTTGAAAATAATAAACCTTTTTTTCCCACCTCCGAACTGGCTGGTAATCTCGTTTTCAAGTTCAATTTTAAGGCTATTTGGATTCATGGAGCCTATTTGCCTAGTTATTGGTTTGCCATCCTTAAAAAACACATCAATTCTTGTGGCATTGCTTGATTTTCCGATTATTACTCCATTTAGTGTTATTGTATGCTCAGTAACATCAATACCCGTCAAGATTACCTTATTTGGTTCCTCAATACAATGTGGATCCCACGCCACATGTGTAGCGGTTGCAATGCTTTTTAGCTTGTCGGTTTCATGGTGCCAAAATATGTATTTGTCTTCTTCGCCTAATTCCCATCGACCTTCGAGTAATTTGCATGTTTGAAGATCGTTATTTGTTTCTATTTTATTGTGTACATTAGTCCATAGTATGGAAACATCATGCCACTCAGTAAAGATTAACCATGCACATACAATGATGGTTATAGCTGTACCCATAAAAATAGTTACAAAGCGTTTTGTTTCGCTATTTCTGTAGTCAATTGCTGCTGCAATGGCTTTTTGTGACCATTCTTGGCCTTCCTTTGCTATAATAATATTGTTTGTTTTATAATCATTAGGAATTTCTTCCTTGGAAAAATTAATCACTACCATTTTGGCGCGATAATTACGAATTTTCTTCCAAATTAACTCTTGTTCTGAATCAAAAAAACCTCCACTATGGTTTTCGTTCCGATCTAGCAAGGTAATAAATAGATTGGCTTTATCAATTTCCTTCTCAACTTTCGACATCCATGTATCGTGATGCGGAATGTCATCCTGATCAAAAAAAGTCTTGAAGCCACGAGACCTCAATTCCCTGTCAAGGTATCTAGCTTCATTTGATCTTAGTGTTCTTTTATATGAAATAAAAATATGCATAAGTCTTAGATGACAGGGGGGGCGGCGATGCCGCTATTGCGCCCTAGGTATGAGCCTTACCGGGTTATTGGTTGAATGCACATACCAAAAAAGATGCTGATGAGAACGCATATGCATAAGCTGGGTCTTTCTTGGCGAGTTCTTGCTTGAAGAGACTAACAGCCACATCTTTAACAACACGCCCCCCACTTACTGAGCCATTATACGCTTGTGCGAGAGCAGAAGCAGCGGCTGATTGTGCAACGGGATTTGAAAGAACTGCTTTTGTTGCTGAATTGGCTGCGTAATGCACTAGAGCATCTTGGGTGCAGGAGCTAACGCGATTGCTAGCTTTTTCCTGCGACATTATATATACAGCAGCAGATCCTATAGCGATTGTACCTAAAACTTGGTTATGGAAGTCGTTAACCGCAGAACGCGCCGCTTGTCCAATCTGATCGATTTTTACCCATCTTCTTAGACCACAATCAGTTTTGGCTGGAAATAAGGTATTTGACTTTCCAGGCAATAGTCTTACGGTGTCATCTGATGGATCATATGCGAGCGTGACATGCATCCAATATTTATTTAGAATACCTCTCATGTAAATGTCACCCTCTGCAATTTCTAAGTTACCATCTACATTAGTTCCATTTATTGAGATACTAATATATTCTTGACTAGGGTGAAAGCAACTTAAAACTTTATTTGCGCTTACTTGCAAAATACGGCTAGCTGTATTACTTATTATTTTCTGTGCAGATGGTGTATTAACAGGAACTTGTGGTGGTGCAAAATACGGTGTGTGTGAAGGATTAGAGGGATATCCGTTAATTACATTTCTATTGTTGCAACCAACAAGAGTGAAAAAAATCAACAAAATAATGCTTAATCTATTCATTCGCAAGTTCCACTGGGAGCATTGAGTTAGGCATGATTTCTATTAAATACAAAGCATTAATAATCAATAGATTGCAAACGTTGCGGCTTTGATGAGCAATTATAGGGTGAGCAACTATCACAGCTACAATTAGTAAGCGAAAATTTCCAATTTTTGGATAATTGCATTTGCCTTTCCTTTTTAACTGTTGATAAAACGTTAGGTTGAGTTTATACGCCCAACGCCCGAATTGAGGGGCGCGGGCGGGCGGACTCCCAGAAAACAGGCTAAAGCATAACCCCGCGTCCCCTCGAATGCCGGGTTAGGCTCTTGGCTCTTGATCTTGCTTTTGGCTTTGCTCTTGATCTTATTACCATCCAGCGCAATACGCGGAGTACCGCTATTGCGCCTTACTGCATTGAAGTGAATGCCAAATTTTCAAAACATCCTCGTTTACTTTCTTTGCTTTATATCCTTTTCCGCTAGGTTGAACAACAAATTGCATTGAATCTTCAAGGCTTACTGGTTTTTCGTTATAGTCTAAACCAATATTAAATAAATTTGAAAATGGAGATATTGCATCTGCTAATGAATAAATTAGTGTATCTCTGTCTTCGAAATCATCCAGTTCTAATTCTGACATTCTTGAAAGGATAGAACAGTCAATTAAAGTACCCGGTAGCCAATATGTCGATGATGAGTAGCCAGCGCACCATTTAAGATTTGTACCTTCAATATAAACCTCCATTGTTATAGTGTTTTCTCCAACAAAACATGCACCAAGCATTAGACCGGTGATATTGTATTTTTTTGATTTATCACCGATTAGTCGTAAAACGTCAGATATTTTTACATTTCCAGCTTTTTTCTTATATCCGTGCGCGGCAATGTATACTGTTGTATTTTCAAAAGTCGTTTTACAAAGACATTCTAGTGCTTTTTCAAAGCTGTTTTTGTCATAAAAATTAGCATGAAAAACTTCGGTGTCACCGGCTAATTTTGCAACGCCATTAATGAAAGGAATAACACTTGATCTATTTGCATCCTGATTATCAAGTTCCCATGGGGATTCAAGAACAAGAATTGCTCTATGTGTATGATAAATTTTCATATAGTATTTCTTTGAATAAACGTTCTGTCAACCGTGCGGCGTTAGCTTTGAACCTAGGAGGGAGCAGCCCATTTCAAGCCTAACTTTGTATTGGTCACCCCAGAAGGCATCTTGCTTTACGCCCTGAGAAGTGTATGGGTTAAACTTTACGCCCCCAGGATTGCGTTTGTCAATGCCCTTCGGCAGAAAAATGCACCCATTTGCAAAATTAAAATACACATTGATGAATCAATGGGTATGGACGGCAGCGCAATCCTGAAATTACCGTCCATGGCTCTGGATGCATTCGTGCGGCGAAGCCGGAACCCAGTCACAAGGATGTGAAACTGTGAACTACCGAGCTTACAAAATCATACACATGTGGAATCGACAAGTTAGGTGATTTCCAATAATGAATCCACCAAAACCGAAATGAATTGTCCACGAGAATCACAAACACCTTCTTCGCAAATCACCTTGCCAAGCTGGAGCTTGGCGTTCCTTCTGGGAGCGCCAAGCACCAGCTTGGCCTTTGGATGGGATGTTCTTTATTGGATATTACCTTACCGTCCATGGCCTGGATTTCGGCATCCTTGCCGAAATGACGTGATTTTGAGTGATAATGAGACGTGACTTTGAGCGAGTTGATATTTGCTGGTTTTCCAGCCAAATTATGTGCTGCTGACACCCTAACAGGCGTATTACTTTACGCCTAAGTAAGCGTATAATTAAAATTTTACACCTCCTAATTCTAGGGTGTCAATGTCCATTTTATGAAAAAACCCCCCGAATGAAAAACACTGATACACCTTACATACGCAAAGTCGAAATGTTGGATCAGATGCGCGGAAAGCTTCGCCTAAATCATTACAGTATCCGCACGGAGCAAGAAGTATTTTGGTGCGATTAAAAATGATGCTGGAATGCAAGGTCTGCTTTACGTTGGGGTGTGGGCAAGGCAAGCCTTGCACTCCCGGCGTAATTTCAAGCATTGCCGAGTTCTCTGCATCACTTTTAGGTAACACGGTAAGGCGCAATAAGGCCGTAAGCCCATTCGGCGCAATACGCTTCGCTATTGCGCCCTTGAGCTTTTGGAAACCCCGCCAATGCCTGAGCGATGGACGCCCATGACCTGTCTACGGCTTGTCCTCGGCGACCGGCTCAATCACAGGCATAGTTGGTTTGGCCGTATAGAATCTGCGGCGTTTGAAATTATTCCCCGGTTCGCCAGTCTGAAAGGCATTACACCGGTAAACCCATAGGAAAGCGATGATGAACGACCACCCCTGCGATGAGGATGAATTGACCGTTTGGTTTAAACGACGGCTGGCACGCGCTGACGTCCAGTTTGGTGACGAACCGATGAGCTACGAGGCCAACACCCAATACGATGTCCAGTTTTACCGTTTGCAAAAGGAAGCCGCCGCACATTGGCAAAACCAGTATGGTTTCGCGCCCACGCCGGGTCAACTCATGCAGGCGTTTTTCGGCGCGGAGTACGAGCGTTTCCGGCAGGCTAAACTTGACAGCCTGCCTTGGACGGACAAGCTCAGGCGGGGGGTTGCCAATGCCCTGCGGACTATTTCCAGCATGATTAAGGGTGGGTTAGCCCCATGAAGCCATATGCGCTGATTACCGGGGCCTCAGGTGGACTGGGTCAAGCCCTCGCCCATAAACTCAAAGCCGAAGGCTGGTCGCTGGCCTTGGCCAGCCGTAGGCACGAGGCCATTGCATTGTTGGCCCGAGAACTTGATTGCCTAGCCATTGCAGCAGACGTGGCCACGCCCGAAGGCGCTCAATCGGTGTTAAGAGCCTGCCTGTCCGAATTTGGAGTGCCACCTGCAGGGCTGGCCCTGTGCGCGGGCAACACCCTAATAACCCCGTTGCACCGCACTTCAGACGCGCAAATCCGGGATTGCCTGACAGCCAATTTCTTCACTGCCTACCACAGCCTGCAAGCCTTCATCAGTCAATGCCTGGAACACGGCCAATCCGGCTCCGCCGTCCTGGTAAGTTCGGTCGTGGCGCGCATCGGAGTGGCGAACCATGAGGCCATCGCCGCATGCAAGGGGGCCGTCGAAGGCTTGGCGCGTTCGGCGGCGGCGACCTATGCAGGCAAGGGCATCCGCGTCAACGCCATTGCACCGGGGCTGATGCGTTCCCCGCTGACGGAAAGACTGTTCGCGCCCAACGCCGAAAAACAGATCGCAGCCCAATATCCCTTGGGACGCCACGGTTCGGTCGAGGACGGGGCTTCGGCGATAGCTTGGTTGTTGTCGGACCAAAGCAGTTGGGTAACCGGGCAGGTGCTGCCGATTGACGGCGGCTTCAGCGCGATCAGGCCCATGGTGAGGGCGTGATGGCTATTGATACCGACACGGTGCATTGCATGTTTTGGAATCCTGCCTCGCTCATCGGACTGACCGAACGGGGAATGATCCCCGACCCGCTTCTGCGTTTTGGCATCCGCCGCCTGTTGCGGCAACGCCTTGCCAGTTTGCCCGTCAATGATTGCGAGGCCGCTGCCGACTACTTAGACGGATTCATAAAGCAGATGGACGAAGCTCCGGTGGCACTGATCCCGGAAAAAGCCAACGAACAACATTACGAAGTTCCCGAATCCTTTTTCGGCGCGGTGCTTGGATGTAACCGAAAATACAGCAGTGGCTATTGGCCGGAGGGGATTGCCAGTTTAGACGAGGCCGAGGCAGCGGCCCTTAATATGACCTGCGAACGGGCCGGGTTGAAAAACGGACAAGACATTCTCGAACTGGGCTGCGGTTGGGGTTCGCTGACTTTATGGATGGCAGGGCGATACCCTGAAAGCCGGATCACGGCGGTCTCCAATTCGCACTCGCAACGCGCCTACATCCTCGCCGAGGCTATCGAAAGAGGCTTGCGGAATGTGGAAGTCATCACCTGCGACATGAACCAATTCCGCACCGATAAAAGCTTCGACCGCGTCGTTTCAGTCGAGATGTTCGAACACATGCGCAACTGGCGGGAAGTGTTCCATCGCATCAATGGCTGGCTTAACCCCGGTGGCCTGTTTTTCATGCACCTATTCGTGCATCGCACCCTGCCCTACCTGTTTACCGTCGAAGATGACAGCGATTGGATGAGTCGGCACTTTTTCTCCGGCGGGATGATGCCCAGCGACGGCATGCCAGCCCGTTTTCAAGATTCTTTGCGGCTGGTTCGCCAATGGCGCTGGAACGGGCAGCACTATGAAAAAACTGCCAATGCTTGGCTAGCCAACATGGACAAGAATAAAGACAAGGTTTGGCCTATCTTAGCGGAAACCTACGGTGCCGAATCCGCCCAAACCTGGTGGGTGCGCTGGCGTTTGTTCTTCATGGCTTGCGCCGAACTTTGGGGGTACAAGGACGGCCAAGAGTGGTGGGTAAGCCATTACTTGTTTGAGCGCAATCTTGACTGCCAAAAACTGGTCAACAATCCATGAACACAAGGACTTTCCCGCATGTTCAACGCTTATCTATTCAAAATTTATCTCGTGGGTTTTATCCCACTTTTTTTAATCGCTCTGGTAACTTGGCTCATTAGCCTATGGAAACGGGATGTCAGCATTGTCGATAGTGTCTGGGCGGTTTTTTTTCTGGCGGCAGCAACCAGTTTTGCCTTTAAGCTACCGTTCTTGGGTCCGCGTGGCATAATCCTATTGACCCTGCTAGGGTTTTGGGCCGCCCGTCTTTCCACCTATATCACTTGGCGCAATTGGGGGCACCCGGAGGATAGCCGTTACCGGACAATCCGCCAGAACAACGAGCCGAATTTTGCTTGGAAAAGCCTGTATCTGGTATTTGTTCTACAAGCCTTGCTGGCTTGGGTTATTTCTGCGCCCCTGCTGGTGATATTGGCAAGTCCTATCCCATTGCAATGGAGCGATTTTTTAGGCATAGCCATCATGCTTTTTGGTTTCAGTTTTGAGAGCATCGCGGATTGGCAATTGGCAAAATTCAAGGCCAACCCTTCAAACAATGGCAAAGTCATGGACACAGGGCTTTGGCGTCATACCCGCCACCCGAATTACTTTGGGGAGTTTTGCGTCTGGTGGGGGTTTTTCCTGCTGGCTATCGCCTCTGGCGCATGGGCAACCATCATTTCGCCTTTGATAATGTCATTTCTGTTGCTCAAAGTATCGGGTGTGCCTATGCTGGAAAAGGACATTATCCAGCGACGGCCTGCTTACCGTGATTATGCTGCCCGGACCAATGCTTTCTTTCCCGGTTTGCCAAAACCTTAGTTTATAAAATTCAGGTATTCACCATGAACCGCTATTTTTATCATGTCTTGTTGCTAGCTTCCCTATCTTGGCATGTTTATGCGGATGGCAACGCCGACAATTGGAACTTCAAGGTTTATATCGACGACAAGCCCGTTGGCTTCCATAACTTTACTATCGACGGAGAACCAAATGCAAGAAAATTGAAAAGTGAGGCACGCTTTGATGTCGATTTCTATATTTTTAATGCTTATTCCTATCGGCATCAATCCAATGAGCGTTGGAATGGCGATTGTCTCAGTGAGATCAATTCTTCGACTAATGATAATGGCGAAAAATTTTTGGTACAGGGCAAAACAGTTCAAGGCAGTTTTGACTTGGCAATTCCCAAAGGCCAATTCGAGCTACCAAGCTGTGTGATGACTTTTGCTTACTGGAATCCAAAAATGTTAACCCAGAAGCGCTTGCTCAATCCACAAAATGGCGAATATGTTAATGTCGATATAAAACCCATAGGGCAGGAAACTGTCAAGGTAAAGGGAGAGAGCCTGCCCGCCTTACATTACCGCATGAAGACAGATAAATTCTTGATTGATCTATGGTATTCACCTGACCAACGCTGGCTGGCATTGGACTCGACTTTAGAAAATGGGCGCGTAATCCACTACCGAATGGAATAAACACACCATGAAACAAACCCTCGATTTATTGATGCCAGTATTGGCAATGTCAATTTCATTATTCGGCTGCGACAATACCTCTAAACCACCCATAACCATTGTGCCACAGGTAAAACTTGAGCGGTTTATGGGCCCATGGTACGTCATCGCCAACATTCCCACGTTCATCGAGAAAGGTGCGCATAACGCGGTGGAATCCTATCGATTGGCATCGGACGGTTCCATCGCAACCACTTTCACCTTTCGCCAAGACAGTTTTGATGGCCTGGAAAAGCGTTACCAACCCACTGGTTTTGTGGTCGATAAGGCATCGAATGCGATCTGGGGGATGCAGTTCGTTTGGCCCTTCAAATCCGACTACCGGATTGTTTATCTCAATGCTGATTACACCCAGACCGTCATTGGCCGGGACAAGCGGGACTATGTATGGATCATGGCACGCAAGCCGGAAATACCCGATTCGGATTATCGGGACATACTTGGTTTGCTGACGCGCCAAGGCTACGATGTGAGGCAAATCCAAAAAGTCCCGCAGCGCTGGTGATTGCGGAATCTTTAAAACCACAAATCAGAACAGATGACGATGACCCATCAACCTCCCCCATTGAAACGATGGCTGATTGCTTTGGTGCGTTGGTTCGATGCCGAAGCGGCAACGGATCAATTGGCGACGGGCGACTCAGCAAGAAAGATTGACGGCTTGCGTACCTTGCCGTTCGTGCTTATCCACATAGCCTGTTTCAGCGTGATATGGGTAGGCTGGAGCCCCACCGCCGTGGCCGTTGCAATAGCGCTCTATGTCCTGCGCATGTTTGCCATCACGGGGTTCTATCATCGTTATTTTTCCCATCGCACATTTCATACCTCACGCCCGGTGCAGTTTATCTTTGCTGTCATAGGCGCGGCCGCCGTGCAGCGCGGCCCGATATGGTGGTCTGCCCATCATCGCCACCACCATGCCCATGCGGAAGATGAAGACGATGTGCATTCCCCGGTCAGGCATGGCTTTGTGTGGAGCCACATGGGTTGGTTTTTGTCCCAAGCCAATTTTGCCACCCGCTCAACCCTCGTCAAGGATTGGATGCGCTTTCCAGAACTGCGCTTTTTGGATCGCTTCGACATTGTGGTGCCTACACTGCTGGCTTTTGGACTATATGGTTTAGGCTATTCCCTTGAACATCTAGCCCCCGGTCTTGGTACGAACGGTCCCCAATTGCTGGTTTGGGGGTTCGTGTTATCGACAGTGGCCTTATACCACGCCACTTTCACGATCAACTCATTGTGCCATGTCTGGGGCAATCGCCGTTACAACACCCGTGACGACAGCCGCAACAATGTCTGGCTGGCAATACTGACCTTTGGCGAAGGCTGGCACAATAATCACCACCACTATCCCCGTTCGGCCCGTCAAGGCTTCTTCTGGTGGGAGGTCGACCTGACTTATTACCTACTCAAACTACTGTCTTGGCTTGGCATCGTCTGGGATTTGCAGCCCATCCCGACGGGAATTCGAAGCTTTCGCCGCTTGGACAAAATGGCTGGAAACCAGAGCGTTAGAGACTAGAGATTATGAAAATTGCCATTATCGGCAGCGGCATATCCGGGCTGGTGACCGCCTACCGTTTGAGCCAAAGCCACGAAATCACCGTTTTTGAAGCCAACAACTATATCGGTGGGCATACCCATACCCATGAACTGCCTTTAGGAGACGGTCATTATGCAGTGGACAGCGGGTTTATCGTCTTCAACGACTGGACTTACCCCAATTTCATCGGTTTGCTTGAACAATTGGGTGTAGAGCATCAACCCAGTTCCATGAGCTTTGGCGTCAAATGTGACCGGACTGGGCTGGAATATAACGGCACCAGTTTGAACAGCCTGTTCGCCCAACGGCGCAACCTGTTCAACCCTTCATTCCTTCGCATGATTTGGGACATCATGCGTTTCAACAAACAAGCCCCCGCACTCCTTGCCAGCGCTGACGACCTAACCACGCTGGGGGATTACCTGTCGATCAACCGGTACTCGCGGGTATTCACCGACCACTACATTCTACCGATGGGTGCGGCGATCTGGTCGGCTGCCCCGGAACAGATGCTGAATTTCCCGGCCCGTTATTTTGTGCGCTTCTTCCACAATCACGGCATGTTGAACATCGACAACCGTCCGGTCTGGCGGGTGATCAAAGGCGGTTCCCAGCGTTATGTGGAAGCACTGACCAGCCGCTTTGCAGACCGTATCCGACTCAACACCCCCGTCCAATGTGTGACCCGGTTGGCTAACGGTGTTCGCATTCAGCCATCCAATGCCGAGGCAACGGATTTTGATGCCGTCGTTTTTGCTTGCCATAGCGACCAAGCCTTGAGGCTGCTGGCCGATGCCACCTTGGGCGAGCGGGATATACTCGGCGCGATCCCTTACCAGGAAAACGAAGCGATCCTGCACATCGACGCAAAGGTTTTGCCGCGCTCGCGCCTGGCATGGGCGGCCTGGAACTACCACATCCCAAAGGAAAAACAAAACCGGGTTGCGTTGACTTACAACATGAACATTCTGCAAAGCCTGAATGCCCCCGAGACGGTTTGCGTCAGCCTAAACTACGGCGAGGGCATAGCCCCAAACCGCATCATCAAACGGATAATCTATCACCACCCTGTCTATACGCCGGCCGGCATTGCCGCCCAACAGCGGCATGGCGAGATTAGCGGAGTCAACAATACCTATTTTTGCGGGGCTTATTGGGGTTTCGGCTTCCATGAGGATGGTGTCAACAGTGCGCTCCGCGTCGTCGCGCAGATCGAAGGCAGCACCGGACATGCATAGCTGCCTCTATGTCGGGGAAGTCAGGCATCGGCGGTTCTTGCCCATGCCGCACGTTTTTAATTACGGCTTGTTCATGGTTTATCTGGACCTCGCCGAGCTGGACTCGGTATTTGCCCACCGCTGGTTCTGGTCGGCGGACAGACCCAATCTCGCCTGGTTCAAACGATCCGATTACTTTGGCGACCCCGCCATCCCCATTGACCGTGCGGTACGCGATTTTGTAGCCGAAAAAACCGGCATCCAGCCTTCAGGGCCAATCCGCCTACTCACCCACTTGCGTTATGCCGGGCTTAACTTCAACCCAGTGAGCTTTTATTACTGCTTCGACTCCACGGGAGGGCATGTCGAAACTATCGTCGCGGAGATCACCAATACCCCATGGAACGAACGCCATGGCTATGTGCTCGGCCAATCGGCAGACGAAGGCAGTATCCGCCATCACCGCTATCGCTTCGACAAGAATTTCCATGTGTCACCCTTCTTTCCCATGGACATTGCCTATGACTGGCGATTCGGGGAACCCGGCGAAAGGCTAACCGTCCATATGCAACTCGTGCGCCATAGTGAAAAGATTTTTGATGCCACTTTGGACCTTCAACGCACACCGATGAACGCTAAACATATGGCTTGGGCGCTGCTGCGTTATCCAATGATGACAGCCCAAGTGTTGGCGGCGATTTATTACCATGCCGCACGGCTCAAGCTCAAAGGCAACCCCTTCTTCGACCACCCTTGACCCTTCGAACAACAGGAAAAACCCCATGAAGAGTTCAATTGCACAAACCGCCACTGCCCCGTACCGGACACGTAGCTTGGATGGAATCGCCCGCCGTCTGCTGCACAAGCAACTGGAACAACTGCGTGAAGGCGAACTGATATTGGTGGATCATGAAACCCGGCGGTTTGGATCGGTACAAACCGAATTTCCCTTATCAGTCACGATTGAGGTGCGCGAACCAGGGTTTTACAGCGATGTGGTATTCGGCGGCAGCGTGGGGGCAGGCGAGGCTTACATGGCAGGGCTTTGGACTTGCTCGGACTTGACCTCACTGGTCCGTATCCTGCTGCGCAACCGCCATGTGCTGGATGGCATGGATGGCGGCTATTCGCTGATTGCAGCGCCGCTGCGAAAATTGATCCATGCCGTGAACCGGAATACGAAAAGCGGCAGCCGCCGCAACATTGCCGCCCATTATGACCTCGGCAATGATTTTTTCCGCTTGTTTCTTGACGACACCCTGATGTATTCCTCCGCCATCTTCGCTACGCCGGAGACGGGCCTTAGGGAAGCCTCCATAGCCAAGCTTGATCTGATTTGCCGCAAGCTGCAACTCAAACCCACCGACCATCTGGTTGAAATTGGTACCGGCTGGGGCGGTTTTGCCCTTCATGCCGCTACCAATTATGGATGCCGGATCACCACAACCACCATTTCCCAAAACCAGTTTGACCTTGCCCGTGAACGCGTCCGCGCAGCGGGCCTTGCCGACCGCATAACCATACTGCTGGAGGATTACCGTGAACTGAAAGGTCAACACGACAAATTGGTGTCCATCGAAATGATCGAGGCCGTGGGCCACCAGTATTACGACAGCTTCTTCCGCCAATGCGCTGCCTTGCTCAAACCGGACGGTGCGATGCTGCTTCAGGCCATCACCATCGCCGACCAGCAATTTGCGAGTGCGCGGGACGAGGTGGACTTCATCAAACGCTATATCTTCCCCGGCTCCTGCATTCCGGCGATCACCCCGCTGCTGCAATCGGCAACCCGCGCATCGGACCTAAAGCTCGTCCATCTGGAAGACATCGGTCCCCACTACGCGACGACCCTCAACCATTGGCGGCAAAACTTTTTCAACCATATTGAGGAAGTGCGCAAGCTCGGCTATCCCGACCCGTTCATCCGCATGTGGGAATTCTATTTGACCTACTGCGAAGGCGGATTCATCGAGCGTGTGTTAGGCGATGTGCATATGCTGTTTATGAAACCGCTTGGGCGGGGCTTTCCGCCTGTCACTGTTGTTTCCCCTTTTGTGCATGAAGGGTGAGTTTCCACAATCCGTTCTCTTTTGCCCAACTCTTACATGTTTGCATGCGGAAGACTTGCGAAATCAGTTGATGATGTTGTAGTCTTGCACGATGTTTAAAGAAACATCGGTTTTTTCGGCTACCAACTTAAGGCGGGGCAGTTCAAGGCCGTTCGTGGTGAGTCCTGAGCTTGTCGAAGGATCGAACCATGAACGGCTTAACCGTCCACCCTTCGACTGCTCGACAGGCTCGCAGCTCAGGGCGAACGGTTAAGCTTTGCGCCTGTCTCGCCTTAAGCTGATAGCCGTTTTTTATAAGATGTTTCTAAATTTCCTTCCCAACATAAAATAGAACCTTTGACCGAATTAGGGTATGCGGCTATGAAACCCATTGTTTTCAAAAGCATTAAATACACCTTGGTGGCGTTATCCATCATGGCGATAATCTTGTTTTCAGTGAGGGCCTATGTTGCCCAAGGCGGTGCGCCTCTCGAATCTTGGCATCGGTTTGTCCCGCATGAGATGAGCGTGGAAGAACTCAATCAGTCCAACTGGGATGGCTATCTTAAGGCCGAGGCGGCAATCTTCGATACATTGCGGACTGAAATCACGCAGCAGTTGGACACAAAAGATCAAGTTCCTTACAACCGCTATTTCGAAGGCAGCCCAATCTATCCAGGCCGATTCCCCCAAGATTGGAATCGCTCTTATGTGCTTGAGCCGGAGGGTCCGCCCGTCGGCGCGGTCGTTTTCCTGCACGGGCTGACCGATTCTCCTTATAGCTTGCGCCATATCGCCCGCCGCTATCGTGCTCACGGTTATGTGTCAGTGGCAATTCGG
This sequence comes from Candidatus Methylumidiphilus alinenensis, assembly GCA_003242955.1. Lineage (GTDB taxonomy): Bacteria > Pseudomonadota > Gammaproteobacteria > Methylococcales > Methylococcaceae > Methylumidiphilus > Methylumidiphilus alinenensis. Next base: position 8,538 of record QJPH01000195.1, on the reverse strand, counting down.
CTGCCGGCTCACGGAACCGTTCCGGGAGCCCTGACCAAAGTGAGATGGCAAGAATGGCAGGCTGCGACTCGTCTGGCAGTCCGCGAGGCCCGCAGACGGACAGGTCCCAACGCACCGTTGCATATCGTTGGATTCTCGAATGGCGGCGCCCTCGCACTCAAGTATGCGCTGGATGCTCTCGACGACGACACCTTGGCGCGACCAGATCGCCTCGTTCTTATTTCGCCGATGATTGGACTCACGGGATTCGCCCGTTTCGCAGGTCTGGCCGGTCTCCCGGCGATCCTGCCGCCATTCGCCAAAGCGGCCTGGCTCAGCATCATACCCGAGTTTAATCCGTTTAAATATAACTCTTTCCCTGTCAACGGCGCACGGCAAGCCCACCAGCTTACGGTGGCTTTGGAAGACAGGATGGTGCAATATGCGCGTGAGGGGCGGCTCGCCAAACTCCCGCCCGTGTTGACCTTCCAATCACTGATTGATTTTACGGTCAGCACCAGCGCCGTGGTGTCCACCCTACATGCCTTATTGCCGAAAAACGGCAGTGAACTCGTGCTGTTTGACATGAACCGCGCCGCCAAGCTAAGTTTACTGTTGAAGCCCGGCTTGGAAACCAAGCTGACGCGCATCCTTCCTCCGCCGCCCCGCTCATTCAGGACAGTCGTCATTACGAATGCCAACCCTGGAACTGGCGAAGTCGTCAAAAAGGTGATAGAGGCTGGCGAATCGACTGAGCAGTCACAACCGTTGGGTTTGTCTTATCCATCTGACGTTTTCTCGCTCTCCCATGTTGCCCTGCCTTTCCCCCCCGACGATGCGTTATACGGCATGCAGCCCTCAACAGCCGAGGATTTTGGCATCCAGCTTGGCACCATAGCCGCACGCGGAGAACGCGGCGCACTGATCATGAGTTTGGACGGACTGTTGCGGACCTCATCCAATCCGTTTTTTTCCTACATGACAGACCGCATCGAGGAAGGCATCACTTCAACGCCGCCCCAAACGCATCAATAAGCCGTTATTAAAAGTGTACAGGGTCTTGGTCATCGTTAAGCCCGATGGGTGAGTTTGTGGAGTGCGGCGACTCGTCGCCGCATGGTTCGGAAAGCGGCGACAAGTCGCCGCACTCCACATTGGGTGGGCTGAACGATGACCAAGGCTGTGTACAGGCATCATTTAACTTGATTTTAAACCGCAATAAATTAGGAGACATACCCGTGTGTGACAACCATGAGAAAGAAGTCAACGGCTCTGATCGCAGGGCATTGTTGAAATCCGTTGGCGCAGTCTCGTTATTGGGGGCGCTAGGTTCGGGTTTTATTAGTGAAGTAGCCCATGCGGCCGCTTGGACCAAAGCGCAACGTGACACCATGACTCCCGACGAGATCATTGCCGCCATGAAGAAAGGCAATGATCGTTTTCGCAAAGGAAAAAGCCAAGCGCACAACTACCTTTCCGAACAGCGTAAGGTGAGTGCTTCGGGACAGTATCCCGCAGCCGTCATTCTTTCCTGCATTGATTCACGCGCACCCGCCGAGATACTCATGGACTTGGGGGTGGGGGATGTTTTCAACGCCCGGATCGCGGGCAACATCTCTAATGACGATCTTCTTGGCAGCATGGAGTTTGCCTGCAAGGTTGCAGGTGCCAAAGTCATTCTGGTGATGGGCCATACCAAATGCGGCGCTGTCATGGGTGCCATTGACGGGGCGGAGCTTGGGCATCTGACCGGCTTGCTGGCGAAGATACGGCCGGCAGTCGATGCGACGAGTTATCAAGGCGACCGTTCAGCTAAAAACAATGGCTTTGTCGATGCCGTGGCACGTAAAAATGTCGAATTGACGATAGCCAATATAAAGGACGGTAGCGCTGTATTGAGTGAAATGGTCAGTGCGGGCAAACTCAAAATAGTGGGAAGCATGTATGACATCGAAACGGGCGCATTGGAGTTTATCTGATAATTGAAGGCCCAAAATCACCGGATTGGGCCTTCTTTCATGCAGTCGTTAACTCTCCTTGCGCGGATGTGGCTGCGCTTTGATAGGCTGCGCCAAGTGTCTATGCTTATTATTGAGAAGACAGACTTGCGGAACGACCTAAAGATACTGTAACCTTGCGGAAAGAGCGAATAATTATAGGTTTTGCAACAGCGTATTCATGAGGAGTCAAGCGCATGAGAAGTTTGTGGACGATTTTATGGGCCGCGCCGTTATTATTAAGCGCATGTGCCAGTGTTGATGTGCATACGGACTATGACAATTCAGTCAATTTTTCGCAATATACGACTTATTTCTGGAAAAAGCTCCCGGAATCCAGTAACTCCCTGTTGAATGGCCGGATTGTGTCCGCTGTGGACGGGCAGTTGTATGCCAGGGGCTGGCGAAAAGTCCCGGAAAGCCAAGCCCAAACCGCATTGGCGGGTATTGTGACCGTGCGGGATGGTCAGCGCGTCGATACTTTCCATAATAATTGGGGCCCCGGTTGGGGCGTAGGATGGGGCGCAGGGGGAATCCATGGTATGTCATCATCACGGGTGTTAAATTACCAGATAGGCACTCTAATCATCGACCTGTACGACACCAAGAGCAAGAATGCAATTTGGCGTGGCACGGCATCGGATATCCTCTCCAACGACCCGTCTGCCATGCAGAGATCACTGAATGGCGGCGTTCAAAGGATGTTTGCGAATTTCCCGCCCGGCGTACCATCGAATCCTCGACCGAATTAACACGGCTTCCCACTGTATCGGCATTAATATGCGGACAGCAATTTTCAGTTTGGCTCAAAGCCTCGTCATTTCGGCAGGGATGCCGAAATCCAGGCCAAGGACGGTAACAAGTGAACGGATTAAAGCCCATCATAATCAACAAGCTTGCCATCCATGGTCGCTGGATTTCGGCATCCCTGCCGAAATGACGAGATTATATTTATCTTTTCTGGCGCAAACTGAGAATTGCTGATATGCGGATATCTTATAACTTCAATCAAAAGCTTGCATTACTTATTGGCCTTGCGGGATTGATAATTATAGGTGTCTTTTTGTTGCCACCCATCCCGCAGGATGCCGCCTACCATCAATTCGCGGATAAGAGTTCCTACTGGGGTGTTCCAAACTTCTGGAATGTGGTAAGCAATTTGCTATTTCTTTTGGTTGGTTTACTGGGCATGCGGGATATAGTCAGAGGGAGACTTGCCATCTTGCCGGAATTCAGGGTTGGCTACCTGACTTTCTTTATCGGTGTGGCCTTGGTCTCCCCTGGCTCAGCGTATTATCACTTGACGCCCGGCAACGCAAGCCTGTTATGGGACCGCCTGCCTATGACTATCGCGTTCATGGCACTTTTTGTGATCGTCATCGCCGAATACCTGTCTGTCCCAGCGGCGCAACGACTATTGTGGCCTATGGTGGTCATTGGCATTTTTTCGGTTTTTTACTGGCATATCACTGAGTTGAAAGGTCAAGGCGACCTTCGCCTCTACGGTGTAGTTCAGTTTCTTCCCATGCTATTGATTCCTTTGATGCTACTGCTTTTTCAACCCACTTTTAGCGGGGTAGGCTACCTTTGGGTCATGTTAGGCGCTTATGTCGGAGCCAAACTGAGCGAATCACTCGATGAGCCGATTTTCCGGCTGTTTCATTTCATAAGCGGTCATAGCATCAAACATCTCTTGGCTGCCTTAGGAGTCTACTATTTTTGGCTGGGCCTTAGGCGGCGGAAAAAACTCGCATCCAACTAATACAGCGTTTTTTTAATGTCGATTGATTACTTTATTTACCTTTGGCGGCAAGGGGTTGCCGCCCTACGACCCTTGTTACGCAGTAGGTCGGCAACCCTTTGCCGACATGGATGTACATTAAGTAACTAATAGATATAAAAAACGCTGCATATTCAATGCGCTTCGGTCGGGGTGTCCGATAATGAAGGGCCATTTTTATTTTGGGTGTTTCTCACCGGGAAGTAGCCAGGCGGGGCCTTTCTCCAAGGATAGCCACGTTTAGCTAGATCGTAACCGGCATCAAAAAGCAGGTTCATCACCCGGTTGTCGAACTCGTCTTCCCGGTTAGTGTCCAAGGAATCGGGAATAAACGCCAAATGGAAATCAAGCCTGTCTCGCCGCGCCGTGGTAAAAATGCGGAAAAGATCGCCGATGCCTTGCGCTTTGATTAATGAAGAGATTGAGCGAGGGCCGATGGACTGCACTCGAGGATTAACCTCCTGCCAGTCAGGTTTAAGTTGGCTGTTGCGGATGACGTATACACGGGCTTCGCGGTTGGGCAAACCGTCGTTTGAATTGTTCCTGAACTCCTGCGGGTCCAGCATCGAGCCATAGAGGAATACTTGGTTCATCACCCCGCCATCGACATGCATCTCATCGAAGCGCTGGCCATCGGCTTCGACTTTTAGAAAAACGGGAGGGAAGGCCACCGGAATGGCGGCCGAGGCAATCATAATATCGCGGAACAAACTGAGTGCCTTTGGATGCCCGGATGCGGCAATTGCACCCATGTTCCAAACCACCGGGCGCTGGGCGTCGAGTGCTGTCGTACTGATGTAAAGCCGCCGACCTTTTAAATGCTCGGCAGCCACATCTGCAAGCATCTTCTCATCGACAATCTCGGCGGTCAGCTTGGCAAGGGGATCGTTAAGACCGAGGGAATCCGGCCTTAACACTATTGCGAGAAGCGACCTCATCAAAAAGATATCCCTGCCTGATATCGTCGTATACGCCTGTCTCAACTTTTCGTCGTAAGCAGGCCCAAGGAAAGCAAAGGGCGCAGTCAACGCACCTGTGCTGACGCCGGTAACCAGCTTGAAACTGGGGCGTGAACCGGATAGGGTCCACCCACATAATAAGCCTGCGCCAAATGCCCCGTCACCGCCACCGCCCGAAATTGCCAAGACGTTGACAATAGGCTCTTTTTCGAACAAACCGCTGTGTTTTTCCTGCTCCCTGGCCGCAAGCGCGTCCTGTTGAAAAACCGGGCTAAATTCGTCCCCCCATGCTCTTACCCCTGGCATTCCAGGTATTTGCACCAAGGGTTCGAACTTTTGCGGAGGCGGAGAATGAAGTCTAAATACGGCGCATCCCAATAACAAAACGGCAGTTGCGGCTAAAATCACGAACCTAAGGATACGGAAAGGCTCGTGGTTTATTGCCACCCTCCACCGGACATCATCTGCCATAACGCCCTGTCTAGTTGTCGATATAGGCATGGCGGATACCGTTGTTTGGGTAAGTTTGCCAGACTTTAGGCAGGTTTGCGGGTGGGGCGAAGAGAGCATGTGACATAGTTTCGTGCTTGATATATTCTAGGGTTTCCAAAACCGTATGCGGTTGCCCGCTGTACAGGCGGCGGTAGTAAGTTTTCGGTGAACGCTTTTAAATTCCATAAAAATAAAAGGACTCGGCAGGAACGATGATGCCGTTCAAGGAGCCTCTGTTGCCATCAGACTGAGACTAAGGACTTTAGAGCATCTTGACCGTTCAGGCAAGTGATGCGGCCTTATCATAATCAAATATAATGACAACTGTTAGTTGCCAATTAGGAAGGGAACTCTACAGTTCGCTTTGGACCCTAATTTTTCAGCTATCCTCACAGGATTTGCCTTCTTTACATTCCATTGATTCGGGAAGCCCTTATGCGCCAGTTTCTGCTTTTTTCAGTATTGATCCTCATCTCCGGTTGCGCCATCATTAAGGGCTACCAACTCGATCAGCGCCATGGCAGCGCCAACCCTTCCCGTTTCGACCAGGCCCCAGACCAGCAAGCCGTCGCCAATGCTCCAGTTGAATATTGGCGCGATGTGAAACCCATCACCGACAATCGCTGTGCGGTCTGCCACGGTTGCTTCGATGCACCGTGCCAATTGCAAATGGGGAGCGTGGAAGGTATCACCCGTGGCGCGAGCAAGACCAAAGTCTATGACGCGGTTCGCTTGTTTGCCGCCGAACCCAGCCGCTTGTTTGTGGATGCGCAAAGCAACGCCGCATGGCGATTGAGGGGATTCAACCCGGTCCTCAACGAGCGCGAGTCAAGCGCGGAAGCCAATCTGGACGCCAGCGTCATGGCGAGAATGCTGACGTTGAAATCCAAACACCCGTTTATCGCTGGTAGCCCACTTCCCAATGACCGCTTCGATTTTTCGCTGGACCGGAATCAGTATTGTCCGGCGATTGAAGAATTTGACGATTTCGCCAACAAACATCCTGAGTGGGGGATGCCTTATGGCTTGCCCGCACTGTCTAAGAAAGAAGAACAGACTATTAAGCAGTGGTTGGAGCTTGGCGCACCCGCCGCCGCATCCCAACCACTTTCGGAAACACAATTAGAACATGTTGCCCAGTGGGAAGAATTTTTGAATGGCGATGACCTCAAATCCCAATTGATGGCCCGCTATCTTTTCGAACATTGGTTCTTGGCGCATTTTTATTTTGACGATTTGCCGAACGGGGAGTTTTTTGATCTGGTGCGGTCCAAAACACCCCCTAGCCAACCCATCCAATTCATCGCTAGCCGAAGGCCATATGACAATCCCGGTGTTGCCAGGGTTTACTACCGGCTTAGGCCAGTCAAAGGTACGCTATTGGCAAAAACCCACATGCCTTATGCGCTCAACGCTGCGCGCATGGCACGGCTGAAGAGTTGGTTTGTCGATGACCCGTACACGGTGGGAAAACTACCCTCTTATGACCCTAAAATCGCAGCCAATCCATTCGTGACCTTTGAACAGATACCTGTGCGCTCGCGCTACCGCTTGATGCTGGACGAGGCGCAGTTCACGCTGATGGGGTTCATCAAGGGTCCGGTGTGTCGCGGCCAAGTAGCACTGAACGTCATCTCTGACTATTTCTGGGTTGGTTTTACTGACCCCGACCATGAGACCTTGGATAGCAACGCCAACCACTTGGCAAACGCCCTGCAAAACATCAGCCTACCCAGTGAACAGGAAAGCAATGCCGGTTTATTGAGATGGAGGTCTTACGCGCGTATGCAAACCCAATATCTACGCGAAAAAAGCGAATTTTTAAACCAACGCTTGGTCGGACAAAATTTACCGAATTTGGACATGCTCTGGCGAGGCGATGGCTCCAACCAAAATGCCGCGCTGACGGTTTTTCGCCATTTCGACAGCGCCAGCGTAGTCAAAGGCTTGGTCGGGAACAGGCCGCAAACGGCGCTCATCATGGGCTATACCTTGCTGGAGCGTTTGCATTATTTACTGGTGGCGGGTTTCGATGTCTACGGCAACACTGCCCATCAACTACAATCCAGGCTCTACATGGACTTCCTGCGCATGGAGGGCGAGTTTGCCGTCCTCGTCCTATTGCCTAAGGACTCCCGCGACAGTGTACGCGACGTTTGGTATCGCAATGCATCCGAGGACGTAAAACAGTATTTGAACGGGAGCAGGGCATTTTTCCTTCAGGAAAGCGGCGTGAAATATCAAACTGACGACCCCTGGCCTGAATTGCTGGGACTTTGGAAGGCACGCCTTAACCCTGTGTTAGACAAGCGTTACGACTTGACCCAAGGCAAGCTGGATAAAGAAGCTTGGGAATCTCTGCTGCAATTGTCCGGTTTGAAAGGCAGAGCGGTCTCGTTTTTGCCTGAAGTGATGTTCCTGACCATTATCGACGAAAAAGGGCAGAAGCATAACTTTAGTATTTCACACAACAGCGCCCACAGCAACATCTCCCAGATGTTCAAGGAGGAAGCCCGCCGTTTGCCTGACGAGGACACGTTGACGGTAGTCCCCGGCTTTTTGGGTGCTTACCCCAATGCATTCTACCGGCTGGAATCTTCCCGTCTGCCGTGGTTCGTCAAGATGGTCGAGAATCTGCGATCCGAGGCTGATTACGTGGCCCTTAGTTCCCGGTTTGCCATCCGCCGGACGGACAACCGGTTTTGGTCACATAGTGATTCGCTGATTGAGGACTATCGCAAGACCTTTCCCGTAGAAGCCGGGCTGTTCGATTACAATCGGTTTGAGAACCGCTAAGGATATAGCCGACTAACCCGCCGGTCATGCCAAACTGAGGGTAGTGTTCCAATACTGGATATGGCGACTAAAAACCTTAGCCCATAGTGCCAACGCCACCAAACTTTCAATTTGAAATGTTACCCTCCTCACTACCGCTTTTACGTTGCGCCGTTGCGTGAGAAAAATCTTTGTCAGACTCCACAGCGGTACGGCGAGGTAGCAAAAAGAAGGTCTCACGCAACGACGCAACGTTAAGAGCAAAACATTGTGGGCTGTAAACGATAAGGCGATAACGATGTCCAGCCGAGCCACGCTTATAGCGGTTGAGTTCGCATTCGATACGGAGATTGGCTTGCCGTCTGGGGCATGTCAAGGTGGGCGAGTATCGAACCCGAGTGTGAACCGCTAAAACGAGCCGATCTAACTTTTTAACACGCTACCTCATCTCCACGTCTGAATCACTACCATTTGATTGACAGGATTCGTCGATAAGCTGCTATAGTGAGGGCATCTTACCTTCCAAGATGGCAAAAGGCATGACGCAACCCCTCCT
>QJPH01000413.1 GCA_003242955.1 Candidatus Methylumidiphilus alinenensis | reverse complement strand
GCAGGGTGGGGATGCCATCCTGACGGAGGCGTTCGGACAATCCCAGCACCCGTTCACGATGAGCATCCGAATCGTGGCTGTAGCTGATGAAGACGGTGACTTCATTCATGATTTGAAATTTAAACATTTTTGCATCAAAACGTTGCACGATTATAGCATCCCCTGCCCCCCCAGAATCGTTACCGCTTAACTGATGCAGCATTTCTCATTTTGGCAAAAGACCGTCGATACCGTCATGCAGCTTCTTTTGCAAGCTTTTATCGTTCCCACGCTCCCGCGCTCGCTGTTATACACAAGTCAGGGCAAGCCGGAAAAGCCGTCATTTCGGCAGGGATGCCGAAATCCAGGCCATGGACGGTAACCAGTCGGCTTTACAAGTGCTTGATGCAAAGTGACTTACCAACCCGCAGTTTACCGTCCGTGGATACAGGGACACCTGTTGTGACCCCAAGTTTGCCATCCCTGGACGCTGGATTTCGGCATCCCCGCCGAAATGACGGGACTCCAACACTTGTGTATAACGATGAGCGCTCCCGCGTGGTAATGCAGCCTTTACACTCTACTTCGGTTCGATACCTCCGACGCTGAAGCGTCGCCGTATCATTCCCACGCAGAGCGTCACGGGCATTAAGTTAAGATGTATTAAGCGTGAAATCAGCCTTTGACGGAACCCAAGCCTCAGCTTGGCGCGGTACACCCTGATGCCAAGCTGGGGCTTGGCGTTCCGATTAAACGCTTAACTTAATGCAGTGACGCAGAGCGTTAGAACGATATAATATTGTATGATTCGCTGATACCACGCTCTTGGCAATAACAGTTAAAATATAAACCAACCCGTTTACTACATTATCAAACGCATCAGCCGAACAACCATGAAACAAGCCACACAATTCCAAGCCAGCCAAAACTTGCCGACCCAGCCGGTTTCCGAAGAAGTCCTGTTGGAAAAATACGCCAAGGGCGACGAACGCAATGCCGATGCCATTTTCACCCGGGTCGCCCGCGCCTTAGCCACCGTGGAGAAAGACACTAAACATTGGGAGAAAAAATTCCTAAACGCCTTGCAAATGGGCTTCATTCCCGCCGGACGCATTATGTCCGCCGCAGGCACAGGCATCCAAGCAACGCTAATCAACTGCTTTGTGCAACCAGTGGGCGATTCGGTGTCCGAAACGGTGGACGGCAAACCCAGCATTTACGCGGCACTTTCCGAAGCCGCCGAAACCATGCGGCGCGGCGGCGGGGTGGGATATGACTTTTCCGCGATCCGGCCCAAAGGCGCCAACGTCAAGGGTACGGCCTCCCGCGCATCGGGTCCGGTTTCCTATATGCGCGTGTTTGACCGCTCCTGCGAAACCGTCGAGTCAGCTGGTGCTAGGCGTGGCGCACAAATGGGCGTGTTGCGTTGCGACCACCCCGATGTGCTGGATTTCATCAATGCCAAGGATAAAGCAGGCGAACTGTCCAATTTCAATATCAGCGTGGGCGTGACCGACGGTTTAATGCGGGCGGTAGAAGCCGATGAGGCATGGGAATTGGTGCATCCCGCCGAACCCGGCGAGGAATGCAAAAACCAAGGGGCCTATCGACGCGAAGACGGGCTTTGGGTATACCGCACCGTTCGGGCTAAGGAGATTTGGGACAAGATCACGGCTTCCACTTACGATCATGCCGAGCCGGGTGTGTTGTTCGTGGATCGGGCCAATGCCGACAACAACCTATATTATTGCGAAACTTTTGAGGCCACAAACCCGTGCGTCACGTCGGATACCTGGGTCATGACCACCGACGGTCCTCATCAGGTTCATGAACTGATCGGCAAGCCATTTTCAGCCTTGGTTGATGGTCAAGCGTATCCTACCGTGAGCGATGGTTTTTTCCCGACTGGCATCAAGCCAGTTTTGCGTATCCGCACGGCGGCAGGTCGCCAGATCCGTTTGACTGAAAATCATTGGGTACGCCGAGTCAGTGAGCAAACCCGTTGGACACAAACCTATGAATGGGTCGAAGCAGGCCAGTTGCGCGTCGGTGACACAATCAAGCTGCATAATCATCGGGCAAACCTGTCTTGGGCGGGCGCACATACCGAAGCAGAAGGGTATTTACTGGGCTTGTTGATTGGTGATGGCACACTCAAAACCGAGTGTGCAGTGTTAAGTGTTTGGGATAATGATCTGAAACAAGCCAGCGGTTCTGATGTTGTCGGATCAGCGGCCCATAGCGTGATGGACAGCGCATTGGCAGCAGCTAAAACGCTTCGCCACCGGTCTGATTTTCAGGGTTTTTCTAAAATCGACGGGCGCAATGAATGGCGCTTAAAATCTGCCCCTTTGCGTGACCTTGCCCACCGTTTCGGACTCCAGCAAGGCCACAAAAAAATTACGGCGGCAATGGAAGCCACATCTAGCGAGTTTTACCGTGGTTTTTTGCGCGGATTTTTCGACGCGGACGGCTCGGTGCAAGGAACGCAAGAAAAAGGTGTGAGTATTCGTCTGACCCAAGTCGATTTGGGAAACTTGGAGGCCGTCCAACGGATGCTGGCACGGTTGGGTATAGACAGCAAAATTTACACTCAGCGTCACGCTGCCGGCGAAACCCTATTGCCTGATGGTCGAGGCGGACAGAAAGCTTATCTTACCCAAGCTAGGCACGAATTGGTCGTGTCCGGCGACAATCTACCCGTATTTGCCGAGCGGATTGGGTTTGCTGATTCCGACAAGGCCCAACGTTTGGGCTCCGCGCTGCTTGCGTATCGGCGCACACTCAACCGCTGCCGCTTTGTCGATGAAGTGGCAGAAATTCTGCCAGAGGATGCGGAACCAGTGTTTGACGTGACAGTTTCGTCCGTCCACGCTTTCGACGCGAATGGTTTGTATGTGCATAACTGCGCCGAGCAATGGCTCCCCCCCTACGGCTGCTGCTGCTTGGGTAGTATCGACTTGACCCGCTTCGTTCTGTCTCCGTTTGCAGCCGAAGCGCGTTTTGATTTTGAACACTTATCCGCAGCGACGGGAGTTGCCGTGCGCCTGCTGGACAATGTGCTAGATGTGACTTATTGGCCTCTGGAAAAACAGCATCAAGAAGCCATGGCGAAACGGCGCATTGGGCTGGGTTTCACCGGTTTAGGAGACGCGCTCGCCATGCTAGGTTTGCGCTACGACACCGCCGAGGCTAGGGAATTCGGAGCCCGTATCGCGGAATCCATGCGTAATTCCGCTTACCTGGCTTCTGCCGAACTAGCTCGGGAAAAGGGGCGTTTTCCACTATTCGATGCTGATAAATTCTTGGCTTCGGGTTTTGCCTCCCGATTGCCCGAGGACGTTAAAGCCGCCATTGCTCAACACGGCCTACGCAATAGTCATTTGCTAAGCATAGCGCCAACCGGAACCATTTCCCTGGCTTTTGCCGACAACGCCAGCAACGGCATCGAACCGCCGTTTTCTTGGACCTACACCCGGCGCAAACGTCAAGCCGACGGCACTGTGAAGGAATACTCGGTGGAAGATCACGCTTGGCGCTTGTACCGCGAACGCGGCGGCGACGTTGACAATTTGCCTGAAAGCTTTGTCACCGCGCTGGAAATCTCCGCGTTGGACCACATGCGCATGTTAGAGGCGGTGCAGCCCTTTGTCGATTCCTCAATATCTAAGACAGTCAATGTACCGGCGGAATACCCCTTTGAGGATTTCCAGCATTTATATTTGGAAGCCTGGAAGGCAGGGCTAAAGGGCTTGGCAACCTATAGGCCCAACAGTATTGTCGGTCAAGTGTTGATTGCCGACCCGGCCAAAACAGAAGAAGTGGCGGCGCAGGAGTTTGACGAAACCGACCCTGACCGGCGTTTGCGATTGGAAAAAATCCCCGAGCCGGCCTTGGCTTCCCTGCGTTGGCGTCGCAGACCCAGACCGTCAGGCGGCAATCCGTGTTGGACCTATTTCGTCGAACACAGTCTGGGTAGTTTTGCTGTTTTTGTGGGCCACTTGGAAACAAGCCAAACAGGTAAAACCAAAGAAGACTCGCAAAAAGGAAGGCGGCCTTTTGAAGTGTGGGTCAACGGTGCGGAACAACCTCGCGGGTTGGCGGCATTAGCCAAGTCATTGTCGATGGATATGCGTTCGAATGACCGTGGCTGGTTGGAGACCAAATTAAAAAGCCTAATGAGAGCCCAGGGCGATGATGGCTTTTTACTTGCCATGCCTCCCGATGGCGAACCGATCCGCGTGCCTAGCTTGGTGGCGGGGTTTGCAAAGTTAGTGCATTACCGTTGCACGGAATTGTATGCCTTCGATAGCGAAGGGGATACGCCAGTTCTAGACGCACTGATGTCACCAAAAGAGCCTAAAACCGGCACGGACGGCACTCTTTCATGGACCGTGGATATCCTTAATCCGGCCACTAATGACGATTTTGTCATGGGCTTGAAAGAACTTACCCTTCCCAATGGACAACGCCGTCCTTACTCAGTTTGGCTATCAGGGGAATACCCAAGGGTATTGGATGGATTATGCAAAAGCCTGTCCTTCGATATGCGCGTGGTTGACCCGGCTTGGGTCGGTGCTAAGCTGCGCCAACTGCTGGATTTCCCAGAACCCCGAGGCGATTTCTTGGCTTGGGTGCCGGGTGAAAAGCGGAAAATATCCTACCCCTCAACCATCGCCTACCTGTGCCGGTTAATTTTGCACCGTTATTCCATGCTTGGAATTTTGGACGAGGACGGTTTCCCAGTCGATGACATGGGGATTATGGTGGAATACGAGGCCGACAATGTCATTCGTTTGAAGTCGCGCTCGGTCGGTGCGTTGGAAGTCCATCCCGGCAAACGTTGTTTGGAATGTGGCAACTATGCCGTCATCCGCAAGGACGGTTGTGATTTTTGTTCGGCTTGCGGCGCGGTTGGGGCTTGTGGCTAGGCGCGTCAAGCAAGCCTCATTGACCTCAAAATCGCCGTATAGGTCAATACCCACAATGCGTTGCTGTTAGCGTTGCGTCGTTGCGCCGTTGCGTGAGTAAAAAAATCGTATCCCGACTGCACAGCAAAGCAGCACGGCGAGTAAGCAAAAAGAAAATCTCACGCAACGGCGCAACGACGCAACGTAAAAGCAAAAAAGTTTGGCTTATGTCGGTATAGTGAAACACATTCAAAGTTGCAGCACTGTAATCCGTCTTTCACAACCTCATCATCCGTTGCCTGCCCCGGCGACACAATGCTGTTGACACACACCTTCCCTCCACGGGGGAAGGCCGGGATGGGGGCGATCAAATGGCAGCGAAGCCTCTGATTTAACTCGCCCCCACTCTAACCCTCCCCCGATGGTGGAGGGAACAGTGAAGCTTAATTCAACAGTATTGCCCCGGCGACAACCCTACACAGGTTTTACAGGTTTTACAGGATGGACAGGTAAGAGAAATGCCTCAATGAACCATCCTGTCAATACTGATCATCCCGTCAATACTGATCATCCTGTTAAAATCCCGTAACGCTCAGGTTCAATTCATAAGGCGCAATAGCTATAAAGCGTAATGCGCCATCTACGGTCCTTCGCCGCCCGAATGCCTGAATTGTTCTTCAAATCGTGTAAAATAAAGTATATTTACTATTTATCTTCATTTTTTTAAAACACCAGCAATGCAATTTCCTACCCAATTCGATGTCATCGTGGTTGGCGGCGGCCACGCCGGGACCGAAGCGGCTTTGGCAGCCGCCCGTTCTGGGGCTAAAACCCTGTTATTGACGCAAAATATCGAGACACTGGGGCAAATGAGTTGCAACCCAGCGATAGGCGGCATCGGCAAAGGGCATTTAGTGAAAGAGATTGATGCCTTAGGCGGTCTGATGGCACGGGCCATAGACCATGCTGGCATCCATTTTCGCATACTCAATGCCAGTAAGGGCCCGGCCGTGCGGGCCACCCGCGCCCAGGCAGACCGTCAACTTTACAAGAAGTTTGTACGTAATGTGCTGGAAAACCAACCTAATCTGTGGCTTTTCCAGCAATCAGCGGCAGATTTGCTAGTGCAAAACGGCATCGTTTCGGGGGTGGTGACTCAAATGGGGTTAAGCTTCGAGTCGCGCACTGTGGTTTTGACGGTTGGCACTTTTCTAGCTGGTCGCATCCACATCGGCCTACAAAATTACGAGGGAGGAAGGGCTGGCGACCCTCCGTCCAATGCCCTGTCCGCCCGCTTGCGGGAACTGCCTTTCCGCGTCAGTCGGCTGAAGACTGGTACCCCGCCGCGCATTGACAGCCGCTCGGTGGATTTCAGTGTAATGGAGGTACAGTGTGGCGATATCCCAACCCCGGTTTTTTCTTTTTTAGGTCGCAAGGAAGAACATCCACGCCAAGTATGCTGCCATATAACCCGCACCAACAGCAAAACCCACGATATTATCCGCTCAGGGCTGGACCGTTCGCCACTCTATGCAGGCGTTATTCAGGGCGTAGGCCCACGCTACTGCCCATCCATTGAAGATAAGGTAGTACGTTTTGCCGCCAAGGATTCCCATCAGATTTTCGTCGAACCGGAAGGACTGGACTGCGGGGAACTGTACCCGAACGGCATATCCACTAGCTTGCCCTTCGATGTGCAATTGGCCTTGGTGCGTTCAATGCGAGGGTTTGAAAACGCCCATATTACCCGCCCTGGCTACGCCATTGAATATGATTTTTTTGACCCCCGTGATTTGAAATCAACGCTTGAAACCAAACCCATGGAGAATTTGTTCTTCGCCGGCCAAATCAATGGGACCACAGGCTATGAAGAAGCGGCTGCCCAAGGGCTGATTGCTGGACTCAACGCAGCACGCAAGGCTAAAGGTTTTGAAGGGTGGTCGCCACGGCGTGACGAAGCTTATATCGGAGTCATGATCGACGACCTAGTCACCCAAGGCACAACGGAACCTTACCGTATGTTCACCAGTCGGGCAGAATACCGGCTATTGCTTCGCGAGGATAATGCAGACCTGCGTTTGACGGAAACAGGCAGGACATTGGGCATGGTTGACGATCAACGATGGGGAGCCTTCGAGGCAAAGAGGAACGGGATTGTCCGGCTGCAAGCGGAAATTTCCGCAAGTATGGTCAAACCGAATTCCCCCGAAGCTTTGAAAATTGACGGCATCTTATCAACACCTTTACAACAAGAAGCGACCTTGGCCGATCTGCTCCGGCGCCCTGAAGTGAAAATCTGCCATCTCGCCCTAATTTCGGCTGACATTGTCAATCAGTCCGATGGACAAATCCTAGAACAAGTTGAAATCCAAGCCAAGTATTCAGGTTATATTGAGCGTCAACAAACCGAGATTGACCGCACTCGGCGCTACGATAATTGGAGCCTACCGGAGAATTTTGATTATATCAACGTCGTCGGACTTTCCAATGAAGTCAGGGAGAAGCTTTGTAGAACTCGGCCAGAGACACTAGGACAAGCGGCCCGGATACAAGGCGTGACCCCTGCGGCTATTTCCTTATTGCTGGTTCATATGAAGAAGAAAGCCTCTCCGAATTAGCAAGTTGTTTCAGCTATTCCGTCATTCCGGCATGGACCGCCGGAATCCAGATTGCAGGGATGCCACCAAACTCAGCCGTCCATGGAGCCTAGGTTCCGGCGATCCATGCCGGAACGACGACGTTTTGAGCTTGACTGAAACAGCCTGCTAACAAGGGAAACACTTAAGTGGATCACTTAGAACGAATACTATCCGAAGGCCTGGAGGCAATGAACATTGCATACTCTGCAAAGCAGCTTACTCGCTTGCTGGAATTTCTTGGATTACTACAGAAATGGAATCGGGTCTATAATCTTACTTCGATTGACAGCCCAGTGGAGAGGGTACGCTTGCACCTGCTCGATAGCTTGGCCGTCCTGCCATACTTGCAGGGGACAAGCGTCTTGGATGTAGGCACGGGGGCCGGCCTGCCGGGCTTGCCTCTGGCGTTGTTTTCGCCTGACAGGAAATTTACTTTATTGGACAGTAATGCCAAAAAGACCCGTTTTGTCAGGCAGGCCACCATTGAGCTTGGGCTTGCCAACGTCAATGTTGTACATGAGCGGATCGAGTCATTTAGGACGTCAAACGGTTTTGATAGCATATTGGCACGGGCTTTTGCGAACCTGCCCGAATTAACCGGGCAATCCTTTCGTCTACTAAACCCTGGGGGGGTCATATTGGCCCAAAAAGGCAAACTACCCCAAGAAGAGTTAAAATTATTGGAAAACGCGGTTGTCGAGGTCTTTTCGTTGGACATCCCCGGAATTGATGCCGAGAGGCATCTCATTGCAATTAAGGTCCGAACTTAAGATGGGCAAAATCATAGCGGTCGCCAACCAGAAAGGTGGGGTCGGAAAAACTACCACTAGCGTCAACCTCACCGCCTCCTTGGCTTCCACCCGCCACCGCGTGTTGCTGGTGGACATTGATCCGCAGGGCAACGCAACAATGGGATGCGGAGTGGAAAAGAAGCAATTGAGTCTTTCTTCCTATGATATTTTGACCAGACAGTCCACTGCGAGGGATGCGACTGTTTCCCTGGCCGAACTGAATTTCCATATCATTCCAGGCAATAGCGACTTGACCGCCGCCCAAGTGGAATTGCTTAAAATGGCTGACCGCGAACATGCCTTGGCTGATGCCTTGGAAGCCTGCCGGGAGGATTACCACTATATCATCATCGACTGCCCTCCTTCCCTGAACATGTTGACCTTGAACGCCTTGGTGGCTGCCGACAGTGTGTTGATTCCCATGCAATGTGAATATTACGCGCTGGAAGGTTTGTCTGACTTGATGGATACCGTCATGAACATACGCAACACAGTCAACCCGCATTTGGCGATAGAAGGGCTGCTGCGCACTATGTTCGATCCTCGCAACCGCCTGACCAACGAGGTTTCAGACCAATTGACCAAACATTTTGCAGACAAATTATTGGCCACCATCATTCCCCGGAATATCCGCTTGGCAGAAGCGCCTAGCCATGGCCTTCCGGTGTTGCAATACGACAAGTCATCCAGCGGGGCACTGGCTTATCTGGCTCTGGCAGGGGAAATCGCAAGCCGCAACAGTACCGCGCCAACCGTTTAGGCCATCCTAAGGAACCTACAATATGAATATGAAAAAAAGAGGTTTGGGCCGGGGCTTGGATGCCTTGTTGGGCAACATCGGTGTTTCGGACGACGAAGTCGTATTAACTGACAAGGAAAAGCTGCATACCCTGCCTATCGAGTATATGAAAAGCAGCCGCTTCCAGCCACGGAAGGATTTTGACCCGGTGCGGCTGCAGGAGTTGGCGGACTCGATTACCGCCCAAGGCGTTTTGCAACCTTTAGTAGTGCGGCCCATTGGCGAAAATCGCTATGAAATTGTCGCTGGCGAACGCCGTTGGCGGGCGGCCCAACTGGCGCGACTGCATGATATTCCGGTGGTGGTGCGGGATATTTCCGACCAGTCGGCATTAGCCATCGCACTCATTGAAAATATCCAGCGCGAAGACCTTAACCCTTTGGAGGAGGCCGAAGCACTCAAGCGTTTGCAGGAGGAGTTTGCACTGACCCATCAACAGATTGCCGATGCCGTCAGCAAGTCTCGTGCAACCGTCACCAATTTGCTACGCCTTAATGAATTGAATCAAGAGGCCAAAGAATTATTGTTACAGCGTAAAATTGAGATGGGACACGCTAGGGCAATACTATCGCTAGACCAAGGGCAACAGGGAGAAATGGCCAATAGGATTGTGGCGAAAAATCTAAACGTCCGCGAGACCGAAGCATTAGTCCGCAAACATCAGGAAGAAGCCAGCAGCAAGCCCCAACAACAGGCCAAGACGACCCTAGACCCCGATATTGCCAGCCTGCAAGAGCGAGTAACACTTTCCATCGGCGCACAGGCGCAAATCAAGCACAGTGAAAAGGGTTCTGGCAAGCTGATTATTAGTTATGACACTTTGGAACAGCTTGAAGGGGTGCTGGAACGGTTGGGGTGACGGTCATTCTCATTTTGGCAAAGATTAATAAGGGCGGGTTTGGAACCCGCCCCCACGCAGGAAATTTAATTAATATTTATCAATGCATTATAAACAGGATACGGGACATTGATTCGTAGGGGCGGGTTCCAAACCCGCCCGGTTCTGTTAAAAATGAGAACTGCTGCCGGCAAAAGTCTTGTTGTTTTTGAAAATAGAATAAATGGTACACTTTACCGACACACTAGCAATGCCCTAGGAACATAGGCTCATGTCAACTATTTTCATCAGCTATAACCGTAAGAGCGAAGCCATCGTCAAAAATTTGGTCGATGATATCGAAGCTTTAGGCCACAACCCTTGGTTTGATCAGGAATTGAGTGGGGGTCATCAGTGGTGGGGGGAAATCCTCAAACAGATAAGCTTATGCGATGTGTTTATCTTCATTTTAAGCCCGGAATCGCTGGATTCCATGGCTTGTAAGCGTGAACTGGACTATGCCAATCATCTTGGCAAACCAATCTTGCCTGTGTTAGTCACCGATGGCATTTCAACTAATCTATTGCCGGATGAATTATCACAAATTCAATTTGTAGATTACCGTGACCAAGATCGCAAAGTCGGCATACGCTTGGCAAAAGCCATTGCATCGGTTCCGCCTCCCCGTCCCTTGCCGAACCCCCTACCTCCACCCCCTGATGTTCCACTCTCTTATCTTGGAGGACTGGCCGCAATGGTCGAAACAGCTTCGCCATTGGATTATGAGAAACAAAGCGGTTTGTTGATTGACCTGAAAAGAAGCTTGCGCGATCACGAAACTTCGCAAGATGCCCGTGTCTTGTTGGGGAAGCTACGCAAGCGGCGCGACCTTCTAGCAAGTATCGCCGAGGAGATTGACGAGTTGCTTGATGCACCGAAACGGGCAGAGCCTGTTGTTCCATCACCTGACAAAACAAATTCACTAGGTACTCCGGTTGGAAAAGCCAAACCGAGCATTGTTTACCATAGTATAATTATTTTTGTAGCAACATTCAGTTTAATGGCAGCTTTAACTGATCGGCCATATTCTTCTAGTGATATCAAAGGACTTGCCATCGCCGCTGCTACTTTTGCGGCTATCTATTTTTGTTCGCGCAAGTTTTATGCCTGGATAAAAGCAAAACAATCTAGACAATAGGTCCGAAGGGCACAATAACGGTACTCCGCGTATTGCGCCGGATGGGAATCGTCCAACAGTCGGCGCAATAGGGCTTCGCCTATTGTACCCTTACGGTCCTGAAGAGTGTTATCCTCGAAAGGAATCCAATAAACACATTGTGATTTATTCTAAAAGCCACTCCATATGACAAATGCAGAACATAATGAAGCAAATGATATCCAAAAAGCCACCGAAACTTGGGACACTATTAATATCAACCAAGTTCGAGATGTAAGTTGGATGGCTGTCCCCGGTGTGTCGGAACACTTGGCTTCGCTATTTGGGCCAGAGGGGACTAGTGTGGTGACTTGCCACGAATTACTGGCAAAACGCTACCCCTCTGACGAACATAGTGGCTTAAAGGGGTTGGCTTTGGTTTGTGGAGACATGGCTTCCGAAAAGCATTATTTTTATTACCCCACCAGTCCTGTTCGTTTTGCCGAGGTTACCGGATATGACATTAGTAGTGTTTCGCTTTCGCGGGTTCAGGTTGATTTTCCATTCAATGGTGTTTGCGAAGATGTCAACCAAATTGAGCTAAAACCCGAATCTTTCGATTTGGTGGTGGGAAGTCATGGCTTGCATCATATTAAAAACATTAAAAACCTTTTTCAACAAACCCATAAAGCGCTTCGATCCAATGGCTTGATCACCTTTACCGAATGGATTGGACCTGAATACCTTCAGATCCCACTACGGAACCGTTGTGTGACGACTGCGTTACTTTTGGGTTTGTTCCCTGTCGAAAAGCGCACTACCCATATGGGAAAAGTGAAAGGCTTTTGGTTACAGTATGATCCTAGCGAATTTGACCCAAGCGAAGCCTGTAATTCGAGGCAAATCATGCCTGAGTACGAGAAATATTTTCGCCCTCTCTTAAAAGTCGTTTACGGTGGCATTTTGTATCCTGCCCTTGAAGGTTTGGGGGGCAATTTTCCTGAACCTTTAACCTCAGTTGAAAAGAAGAAAATTAACTTTCTCACTTTTTTAGACAAATCACTGACTGAACTCGGTATCATTCAGCCTTTATTTTGCACCACCATTGGTGAAAAACGCTCGTAATTTACAGGTCCGTAAGGTGCAATAGCGGTACACCGCGTATTGCGCCGGATGGGCATCGTCCAACAGTCGGCGCAATGATAAGCAATAGATGCATTTTTATAAAATGTTAACATTTATAATTATTTTGGAGCAATTATGAAAATCCCCCCCCAACTGGATTCAATTCGCAAAAAGGTGGCTGAACTTTGGCAAAAATTGTCAACTAGCCTAGGTTTGGCAAATAAACCCGACATGGAGGTCAACCCACCCAAAGGCCAGGAGAATAAGGGCAAACGAGAGTTTATAGCCTACTTGCTGCTGCTGATTACTGCCATCTGGCTTTGGCAGGCAATTAACGAAATCAAACAGAATGAGATTCCCTACAGCGACTTTCTTAAGTATGTGGGGGAAAAAAAGATCGACAGTGCCATTGTGACCGAGCAGGCCATCACGGGGCAGCTTAAACCGGAAGCCCCCAACCAAACCCCCAAACCCTATGCCACCATTCCCTTATGGAACCAACCATTGGCAGAAGCTTTGCAAAAACAGGGGGTCAATTATACCGTCCGTTATGGCAGCAACTGGCTAGGCAACTTCATCATGAACTGGCTGCTGCCCTTGGGCTTGATGTTCCTATTATGGGGTTGGCTGGCTCGCCGGTTTGGCGGCGGCGGGGGTGGCATTCTCAGCCTAGGCAAAAACCGTGTGCATATACACCCCGACTCACTGCCCAAAGTCACTTTTAATGACGTGGCAGGGGCGGAGGATGCCAAACAAGAATTGAAGGAAACCATCGAGTTCTTGCAAGACCCAAGGCGCATCCAGCGTTTGGGCGGACGCATGCCCAAAGGGGTGTTGCTGGTCGGGCAACCTGGCACGGGTAAGACGCTGTTGGCCCGCGCAGTATCCGGTGAAGCCGGTGTTCCATTTTTCAACATCAGCGGTTCCGAATTCATCGAGATGTTCGTCGGCCTTGGGGCTTCACGGGTTCGGGATTTGTTCGAGCAAGCCAGGCAGAAAGCCCCTTGTATCATTTTTATTGACGAACTGGACGCGATTGGGCGTTCCCGTGGCGGTCCCGTCGTCATGGGCGGCCATGACGAACGCGAACAAACCTTAAACCAATTGCTAACCGAAATGGATGGCTTTGATCCATCCGTTGGTGTAGTGGTGATGGCCGCGACCAACCGCCCTGAAATCCTCGACAAGGCTTTATTGCGTTCGGGGCGTTTTGACCGCCAGATTGTGGTGGACAAACCCAGCTTGGATGACCGTATCGAAATTCTCAAGCTACACACCAAAGCTATGACGCTTGGGCCGGACATCAACCTGCGTGTCGTCGCCCAGCGCACACCGGGGTTTGTGGGGGCCGATCTGGCCAATGTTGCCAACGAAGCCGCCATTATTGCGGTTCGTGAAAACCGTGACAGTGTTGGCATGCAGGATTTTGAGGCCGCCATAGATCGGGTGCTGGCCGGACCAGAAAAAAAGAACCGGGCTTTGAGCGAAGCAGAAAAGCGCCGGGTGGCCTACCACGAAGCCGGTCATGCTTTGGTGGCGGACACTGTCCCCACTGGCGAACCGGTGCATAAAGTGTCCATCATACCGCGTGGCGCGGCAGCTTTGGGCTATACCTTGCAATTGCCTGTGCAAGAGAAATTTCTTTCGACAGAACCTGAGCTTCGAGACCAAATTGCTATTTTATTGGGTGGACGGACCGCCGAACAGATAGTCTTAGGTTCCGTGTCCAGTGGTGCGCAAAACGATTTGGAGCGGGCCTCGGAAATCGCCCGCGCGATGGTTTGCGAACTGGGCATGAGCACGAAGCTGGGTCCAATCGCTTATGGGAAACGGCAGCGGCTCGCTTACTTGGGGGTGGAAGGGGCGGAAGAGCGCAACTTCAGCGAAGAAACTGCCCGGATCATTGACGCAGAAGTCAGGGGGCTCATTGAGGAAGGCCAGCGCAAAGCGGAAGAAATACTCAACCAACAACGTAGTGCCTTGGATGCCATTGCCGTGCGCTTGCAGGAGAAAGAAGTGGTGAGCGGTGAAGAGATAAAGCAATTAGTCCGTGACAGCGGTATGTAAGCACTACGATACTAGGCGTAGCCCGGATGTAGCCGCTTGCGGCGTAATCCGGGTATATCCACGCTCTCCCGGATTACGCCGCAAGCGGCCACATCCGGGCTACAATGCTCAACGTCGCAGCTTATAATTGCGCCCATAGAATATTTCCGCCAATTCCTGTTTTAGCCGCTTTTGAATAGACTGCCTTTCTTCATCGGCTAAGGCGTCCTTATCGGTCTCGAACAGGTAATTGTCGAGATGGAAATCCTTCAAGATCATCTTGGTGTGAAAAATCTTTTCTTGGTAGACATTGACATCAATCATCTGATAACGGTCGGCAGTGACATCGGCAATATAGTTCTGGATCGACGTGATCTCATGGTCGATATAATGCTTTTGCCCACTGATATCACGGGTAAAGCCCCGCACCCGGTAATCCATGATGACGATGTCGGATTCAAAACTACGGATCAAATAATTCAATGCCTTCAATGGCGAGATGCGGCCGCAGGTTGATACATCAATGTCAGCGCGAAAAGTGCTTAAGCCGTTGTAAGGGTGGCTTTCAGGGTAAGTGTGGACGGTAATATGGCTTTTGTCCAAATGCGCCACCACGGCCTCAGGCAATGGCCCCGGGGCTTCAGTATTGCTGATGGCGTTGGCGGTAAAATCACCCTCGGATATCAGCATAGTTACACTTGCCCCTTGAGGCTCGTAATCCTGGCGAGCTATGTTCAGAATTTCCGCACCGATGATATGGGTCACATCGGTAAGAATTTGTGTCAGGCGTTTAGCACTGTAGGCTTCGTCTATGTACTCTATATAACGACGCTGCTGTTGTTCTGATTTGGCATAGCATATGTCGTATATATTAAAACTAAGTGACTTGGTTAAGTTGTTAAAACCGTGTAGCTGCAACTTTTCCATCAATTTCGGATCACCCTTTATTGGCTTGGTGGTATTTACGAAGAAACTTCTACTACATACCCCATGATTGTTAACGTTCTGCGATCAATCCTCGACGATTTCATAGTCGTGGGTAATCTCGGCGGTTTTTCCCAACATGATCGATGCGGAACAGTATTTTTCCGCCGATAGTTCAATAGCCCTTTTCACCGCCGTATCGGATAAGTTTTTACCTTTAACCAGATAATGTATGTGAATCCGGGTGAAAACCTTGGGATCGGTTTCTGACCGTTCGGCATCTAGTTGAAGTTCGCAATCCCTTATGTCGTGTCGGCCCTTTTTAAGGATGTGGATGACATCAAATGCCGTACAGCCACCCATTCCCATCAGTAGCATTTCCATTGGCCTGACACCTAAATTTTGCCCACCGCTTTCGGGTGGCCCATCCATCACAATACTATGACCGCTACCGGATTCTGCAACGAACTTTGAGTTCTCAACCCATAATACACGCGCTTTCATGAACTCTCTAGCCTTGGATAAAATGGCTAATAGCTTAACACAAATCCTGCCAATCCAAACTATTTCCTGCTTTTCCGCAGCAATTATCATTCTGAACAGAACCGGGCGGGGTTGGAACCCGCCACTACGAATCAATGTCCCGTATCTTGTTTTAATGCATTGATAATTTGGAATTAACTACCTGCGTAGGGGCTACCTGCGTAAGGGCGGGTTCCAAACCCTCCCTTAATTAATCTTTGCCAAAATGAGAATTGCTGGCTTTTCCGTGCCATGTTATTGGCACCCCGCTTTTGACAACCAATACGATAAGGCACCTACATCTTGGAGATTGCCGTTAGGCCCCTCGTAATAGACATCATTGTTAGTTGAAGAAATCCCCAAATAAGCATTGGTTGCCGAATAATGGCGATAGGTGTATACATCCCAAGTTTGCATAGGGGCACCGGATGGCGCAAATAAAGTGGAATAATTAATTTCCGCCCAATTGAACAAACAAGCTAGGCTGTTGAGGTTGACCGTCACCGTTACAGACTTGCTGAGACTGGCGCCGCCGCTACCGACGCAGGTCAAAGTATAGGTTGAACTGCTGGTTGGCGTTACCGTCGCATTGCCAGAAAGCGGCACTGACCCTGACCAGCCGTAACTAGTGGTGGCGCTGCATGAATTCGCGTTGGCAGACGACCAATTCAAAGTCGTAGAACCCATATAATTGATTGGATTAGCCGAAGCTGTCAACGTTACCAGTAAAGGGGAGGCAAATGCGGCCACAGCAGCCCGTGTATTGTTGAGTGTTTGCACATTGTCCGCAGAATTTGGGGAATTGTCGGCGATGCCACAGGGGGTGCTGTTGGGTCCACACCTGAGGTTGGGGCTAGAGAACTTCGACACTGGCGTTGCATTGATGTATCCAGCCGCCATGATCGTAGCAAACACCCCATCAACCCCGTAGCCGTAGGAATAAGAGAAAGCCCCTGGAATGTTGGCGTGAGCCCTATCATGGGCGGCTCCCATGTTGTGTCCAAGTTCATGGACAGACGCGAAATCATAACAGTAATAGGGTTTGCCTCCCACGTCAGAACCGTCCTCAGCGACTGAATAGCCAAAATTAGCAGTAGGATTGGCACTGTTGATCCAAGCAAGTCCACAATAGCTCTGGGAATAATAAAATGGGCGTATTAATTGCACCAAGTCTGCACCGTATAGGCCGCGTAGTGCCGGGATACCTGAAAATAAACCTGCCCCATTAGTCAAATCATGGAGTGCCGTGCTGATGGCAACGGTATCGCTGTAGTCGATTTCAACGGAATATACCAAGTTCAAGGTAATGGCGATGCCGCTGTCGATATAGGCTTGGTTGGCAATTTGCACAAGGTTGTTCAACCGGGTTTGCAAGCCACTGCCATAACGCTTGACCATGCCAGCCGTATAGACAATCATCAGGTCGATGGAGGAGTTTCCGGCTGGCACAGCAGCGGCTGTCAAAGGTGTCTCCGTGCTTGCCGCAGTTGTCGGCAATGTCAAAGGCTGGGCCACTGCATCGTCAGCAGATTGCGAAACGCCTTGAAAGCCAGCTTGCTTCCGGTCAACGAGCCAGTCATTCCCGGCTCCGGGTATTAAAGAAAATTCGCCGTCAGGGCTTAGTACCCGCCCCGATGACCCATTGACCCCGGATGTTATGATAACCCGGTAGTCGGTGCCGTAATCCTTGAAATATCCGACCCACGTGACATCGCCGTTTACATGATATTCCGTGCGATCATGGATAATAGTGAGGGTTCCAAGCCTAGGAAGCGTTATACGGGCTACCTTTCCATTGGGTAAACCTAATAATTCCCCAGCGTTGAACTTAACAGGCTGATGATTCGCCGAACCGCCGGTTGTCGCGGAAGCACCCACCCACGAGCTTGAGGCAACAGGCACGAACAGGTCAGGCGGCGTGATTTGCTGGGCTAAAGCCGCCCCGCACCCAGCCATCATGGGTACAAGGAAAGCAATGCCTGCCTTGCGATGCCGTATGAAAGCAAGGCTAGCCTTGCACTTCTTGCATAAATTCAAATACAGCCAGCTCGTTCGCATCACTTTTCAACGCACCCTACTTAGCTGAAACTTCTTGCAAATCAGGACGGAGTTCCGTGTCCTTTTCCTTCTCCGTTGCCACGTCACCCGCATCATCATTTGCATCACCCTTTGAGACATCGCCCGCATCGTCCTTTGCGTCGCCCTTCCCATCCATAGGCTCCTTTCGCAAGGATGACAAAGCATCTCGCATTTGTTGAACCCATCCGTCCAATTCCGATTGAAGCACCTGCTCGGTGTGTTCAACTAACGAATCAATATTGACTTTTTCCGACTGCGCATTGGGAGACAGGGCGTTCCACCACAGATTGATATTTTCGAGGTCAGTTGCCGCTTGGTTATACTTCGTCAAGGTGCTTTCGGTTTGATTATATGACAAGTAGGTTCCGATGGCTGCGACCAAAGCAGTCGTCAATGCTATCCAAGCCTGTTCATCAATGGCCGCCAAGTAGGTTCCCAAGCCGCCTATGCCAAAGGTCAACCAATAAAGGAGTTTTATTTCCCATTCAAGCCGCACAGATTTTTCCCTGAAGAACATTAGCTGATCGGCTAACCTGAATTTAAGATAACGGTCAGGTGTCAGAAAGCTAAAACCGTCATCTCCACCTTGTGCCTTGTTTAAGTAGAGGGGCGGGAAGCCTTTGCTTTTGTCATAACGCACTAGCGCAGTCGAGTTCACTTCTGTCCGCATGGTTCGGCGTGTTATTTCCTCTATCTTTTTTGACAACTCGTGTTCCGGTTCCTTATTGTAGTTTAAAGCCCTAGTGCGATAACGGTAAATTTCACGCTTGATTGATTCCGCTCCGGCGCGCAATAGCAGCCACTTGTTGCCCTCCTTGAAGCGGTTGGATGCCGTTACCAGCATTGTCAGCACAATCGGCAAGCTAAGCAATAGATAAAAAATTAGCTTCCAGATATCATGATGTGGCCCTGCCGCATCCGGTTTAGGACCCATGGTTTGAATAATGGCTAGCGCGGTTGCAAGAACGCCCACACCCAAAATCCAGAGTTGCATATTTCTAGACTTTTTCTGCTGGCTATTCGCATTACTGTCATAATCCGCAAACGTTTCCCAAGCCTGCATCAATACCTGGTCCCCCCCTATTTCCCTTTGAACCAGCCGTTGGATGGCATTGACCGGATGGTCCAGTGAGTGGACTTGGATATTACCGTCGGCAATGATCTCCGCCATGTCTGGGTCTTCGGGCAAACTATCCTTCTGCTTCCAAGCAGCAGCAATCTGGTCAGCCATGCCGCCGCTACCTTCAACGACGATCAACGGAAGATTTTTCCTTACCGTATTTAATACTTCGTTTATTGAAACCTGCCCCCCATTGGCAAGTATAGCTAGCACGGGAACACCAAGCTTTTTTTCCTGAGAATCCAGTCTGCCCGATATTGATGAACCGGCCAGTACGCCGGCAAGGTCAAATAGCGTGGTTGTCTCGCAACCCCAATCGTCTCCTTTCACCAGCAAGAAGCTTGAGTGATTGGGTTCTGCCGCAATTTCCCCAGTCTGACTCTCAGGAAAAATGAGTTTGTTGGCTGGAGCGACTGCAATTAAATTGGATTCAATTCCTCGGCTGGCTACCCCTTTGCCCATTAAAGCCGAGACCCCGCCTTGTCCGCCCGAATCAATGATCAACGCCCCTGCTTCAGAAGCGGCACGGGCAATGCCGCGCACAAACAATTGGGTGAGCCGTGGGATTAAGCTCTCCTCAATCTGGCATGTGCCTCCCAAGATCAGAATGACAGCCTTATACGGTTTCAGCGCGAGTCGCTCGGCAATGGACTCAGCTTTTTGAAATTCCGAGAGCCTAATTGCCTGCGCGGTGCGATTGCCAGGAAATAGAATTGATTCTACTGAAATGCTGGAGTCATCGGACATGCGGAAACCTCATCAGTTAATAACGCAGATTTACATGCTACAAGGATACACCTTAAAGGCAACATTATTCCACGTTGAACACTCAAAGCATAGGCTTCCCTAAAGACTCCGCAAACGCTTGGGTAGCCACCGAATCGCCCACAAGGAGTGTATACTCGGTTCTGAAGATTTCTTCTCCGGGCCTGTAATAGCGGTTCAGCGGGAGCAGCGGAGCATACAATAAATCGTAATGCAAGCTGCCATCGGGCAAGTTACGACCGTAGGGGCGGCGCAACAAAAACCCGGGATTATCGTTAGTAGCAACAATTCCAAGTTTTCCGTCAATGTTCACCCAAGGGCCTTTCATGGGATGGCGGTGTCCATCTCGCTGAAATTCGCGCAACAGACGACGGAAAAGCCTCTGGATGAGGCTACGGCCGCGTAGCCAAAAAGGGCGTTCGGCAGGGTTGAACCGCGCTTCAATTTTCCCAGACAATGAACTGACCGTCCGCGTGTAGCCGTTGAAGCGGTCATTTGGGATAGCCAAACACAAACCTTCGGCTCGGCGTACAAAAATTTTTGCATGTGCGACAAAGCGCGACCGGATAAGGGCGGTCTGGGTCTTGGCATCCACCTCATAACGCAATTCATGTACATACAGGATGCGCCCTCCATGACCCCGGTAAATCACCTTGCCAACAACCTTAAAGCCGTTGTCTGTTGGCTCCATACCGCGTACCCATACCGCACTGGGGTCTTCGAACGCCAACACAACCCGTCCACAGAGGTTGTTAGCCTGCCATTCAGCAAGGCTTTCATCGGCAAGGGGTACGAACAAGGCCAAAGGGTGTGGTTCGGTCAGTGTACGCCAGGAAAAAGACGCAAACAAACGGTCAGTGCGAACAAAAGCAATGCCGCATTCGGGACTAACATGACAGCCGTTCAAATGGCTAGGCAATTCTTTGGCGGGTGTAGCCTCAGTATGCGGCTGCAATAAACGGTGCAGCGCATAGGCCAAGCCAATGTTGGCATAGCAATCAGTTTCGTACTTGGCGGTTTGCCCGGTGTAATGCGGTTGGGTGAAACGCCGACCAAACCATGAGCCGTCGGCATTTTCATATTGTTCCTCGCGTAAGGATTGCAAGCGGGCCAGTTCAATGGCTCGGGCATCAGAGTCTGCTAGGCGGCTTTGTAGCCAAACCAGCGCCGGGACAATGAAATAAGCACCATAGGTGTAACGCGCCCAATCCTGTCCACTGACATAAGCGAAACGCTTGGTCAGGAACGTCGACTTGACCCGCGCCCAAACATCGGCAACGTGATGGTAGAGCGCATCAGGCGACTTGATGCCTTGGCTGCGCAAGGCGTAATCCGCCCAAGCCAGCGAATGCAATGGACTGGCGACATAGCAAAAATGGTAAGCACCGTGGTTTTCCAGCGTGAAGTCGCTATGCAAATTGACCGTATGCACCCAATCGCACAAGGGCTTACCGTCCGTCAGCCGGTCTTCTTGATGGTCTTGAGCGATGGAAAAGGTGTTGTAGGCAAAGGCGCAGAGTTTTCGCTCCCACAATGCCCAATGCGGATGATCTGGAAACATCGCCATCGCAGTGGCGAGGATTTCGGTGTCCCAAGCATTTTCCTCGGCCTTCGTATCTTCGGCCAAACCAGTGGGGATAAGGCGTGGAAGTTGCAAATCCGCCTCAAACACCACGACCCGTTCGACTGAGCAACGCTCGTCCTCGGTCAAATGATCCCAAATAAGCTTTGCACCCAGAGCCATTCTTGTCGTCCACCATGATGATTGCCAAACCCCGCCCCAAGGCTGACCGTCGGCACAAACTCCGCCCCCGGTGATATGCGCATGCGTCATATAAGCCAAACCAGCGCGGGCCTTGATCAACAGCCCTACTCGGCTGCCTTCGTCATCAATAGGATGGTATTCTGGGTCTGAAGTTAGCAACGCGGCCGTGAAGATTACGTTGCCAGTTGACCTCATGCCAGCTTCTAGATGTGAGGGATCGCCAAAATACCCGCGCCCATCTCCTAAGTCATGCCAAGCGTTGGCAAGATAACGAGGGAAATTTGCAAGTGCGGCTTGGTAATCGGCGAGATTGGCGTTGGCGGTCATCAGTGGCTCCTGTTTGGCCTGTATGGAAAGCCCGGAGGCTTGAGTAAAAATGTTCCACGTGGAACATTTTTGAAGCATAAGATTTTATTTTGTTGCTATTGTAAGTTTTGTGTTCAATTTTAGGCAACCAAATAACAGACGTGCTGAAACACTATTATCAAAAAAATCAGATTTTTTCCTATATTCAAGACCGTTTGGTAGGCGTATGCTCATTTCGGCATTGTGGCCCGGATGCAGCCGCTTGAGGCGTAATCCGGGAGAGCGTGGCCACAAACCCGGATTGCGCCGCGATGTGTTGTGTATCTGGTCGTGGGCTAAAGCCCAATCCTACATTCGGAAATTGCCTAACACCCATCATTAACCCTAACGAGGTCATACTATGAACGCTGTTGCTAAGATTAATACCCCATTCCGTGTCGGTCAATGGTTGCCATCCGACCATGAAATACTGAACAATTGGCTAGAAGAACTGATCCAAGAGCTTAGTTTAAAGGGCGAACAAAGTCTGCACCCAGTGATCCAGAAGTTTAAGGACTTCATTGAAAACGATGCAGAAGTCTATATGTTGTTCAGCCTGATGTTTACGCAGGTTAATCACAAGAAAGACCCATCTGGCAACCCCCAGGTAAAAAGCTACCTGCAAATGCTACAACTGCTGAATGCAATCATGACTAGGGCACCGAAATATGCCAGAAATGGCTTGGTCGGCTTTCCAATTAACGCGATTTTAGACTGGTCCATGGGCACACCCAGCGGTTACGCTGCCTTTTTAAACGATAAGGTAAACTTTCATCTCAAGGCGGTTCTCAACGAATGGGCTAGGTATCTCGGTTCAAAAGACTCCACCTTCGTCCTTAATAAGGACCCAAAAACCGGCTGGTTTGGAGCCGATGCCATGGAGGACATGCCTGACTTTGTCGATGATTTCATCTGCAACCCCGAACTGCCCCACTATGGCTTTACCTCATGGGATGACTTCTTCACCCGCCAGTTCAGGGATGGCCGTCGTCCCGTTGCCTATCCCGATGACCCGGCGGTAATCGTCAATGCCTGTGAGTCGGGCCCCTATAAGATCGCCCGAAAAATCGAAAAGAGCGACACTTTCTGGATCAAGTCACAACCCTATTCCTTGCAACACATGCTCGCCAATGACAGCTTTGTCGATACCTTCGTGGATGGCACCATTTACCAGGCATTCCTCAGCGCGTTGAGTTATCACCGCTGGCACAGCCCGGTAAGCGGCATTGTGGAAAGTGCCTATGTTATTGATGGCACCTATTATTCAGAATCTTGGGAAGAACGCTTTGATCCTGCTGGCCCCAATGATTCACAGGGCTATATCACCGAATTAGCCACTCGCGCATTAATCTTTATCAAAGCAGACAACCCCGATATCGGCTTGATGTGCTTTATGGCCGTGGGCATGGCCGAAGTCTCCACCTGCGAGATCACGGTTTATGAAGGGCAACACATAAAAAAGGGCGATGAATTGGGCATGTTCCACTTTGGCGGTTCCACCCATTGCCTTATCTTTAGACCCGAAGTGAATCTAGAGTTTGACCTGCATGGGCAGAAACCAGGGCTTGATGCTCACAATATCAAGGTAAGAGAGAGGATTGCCACCGTGACAAAGTAGGCTACGCCATAAGGGACAGCTTAGGTGATTCCTAAGAATTGCTGACAACTAAGCGGCATGCACCCAGCAATTCTCATTTTGGCAAAGATTAATAAGGGCGGGTTTGGAACCCGCCCCTACGCAGGATATTTAATTCCAAATTATCATTGCTTTATATACAGGATACGGGACATCATTTCGTAGAGGCGGGTTCTAAACCCGCCCGTTACAAACCCACCCTGTTCTATTTGGCTGGTTCCCAAGCTCCAGTTCTCGCCGTTATAAACAAGTGTTTAAGGCCCGTCATTTCGGCATGGATGCCGAAATCCAGCGTCCAAGGATGGCAAGCTCGGGGCCACGACAGATGTCCTTGTATCCATGTCCATGATACTAAGGTGATATCCAATAAAGAACATCCCATCCAAAGGCCAAGCTGGAGCTTGGCGCTCCTAGAAGGAACGCCAAGCCCCAGCTTTGCAAGGTGATTTGCGGAGAAATCGTTCGTGATTTTCGTGGACAATTCATTTCGGTTTTGGTGGATTCATTATTGGAAATCACCTAAGGGCAGGCAAGTAACCTGAATCAAGCACTTGCACAACCATCTGGTTACCGTCCATGGCCTGGTTTTCGGCATCCCTGCCGAAATGACGGCTTAACTTGATGGCAGTGGGCCTGCCGCTGGGAAAAGAAGTCTCACGCAAAGCTCGCAAAGGCGCAAAGAAGAGCGATTTTCTTTGCGTCTTTGCGTGAAACTTGCACTTTGGAATTGTCGAACATTCATGTGTTCTGACAGGTATCGCCACTCTTGTGTATAAGGATGAGATCTGGAGCTTGGGAACGAACTAAAAATGTTCCACGTGGAACATTTTTTCAGAGGTCAGAGATATCATCGGTCAGAGAATGTGAATGGGGACACCACCACCCGAAAACCGAAAGAGTAGCTGGGGAGGTCGGGGTCGGCGTCGAAGCGGGCGGAGCAGCGGGCGTACCAAGAATCGAGGAGAACGCGCCGCCCCGCAACACACGGGGATGACGGGAAGCGGGTTCTTCCCGCCCATCGCCGGGCTGATAAGGATAGGGTCGGTAAACACTGCGGGTCCATTCCAAAACATTGCCGGCCATTTCCTCCGCGCCATAGGGGCTAGTCCCGCCGGGGAAACAACCGTTGGCACTGGTTTGATTGACACCGGTATCAGCATAATTCATCCGTTCCACATCGGCTTTATCCCCCCAAGGATAAATCCGGCTTGGGGAGGGATTATGAAAAAAGATTTTATCGTCATTCCGGCAGGGATCGCCGGAATCTAGGCCCCATGGATGACATGGATTGGCGGCATCCCTGCAATCTGGATTCCGGCGATCCATTAAATCTTCTGCAATGACGACTGTGTCAACAGCTTTGGGTCCGGCCCCACCTTTTGCAAAAAGGGGATTAGGGGCATCGTGGCATCCCGGTACAAACCCGCCGGTCACCTGTCCGGTCCCCCCCTTTGCAAAAAGGGGGTTAGGGGGGATTTGCAGGATCAAAGGCTGTTGCGGAATCTGCAAGCCACCTCGTGCCGCCTTTTCCCATTCCGGCTCATTGGGCAAATCCACAGACCAGCTTTAAGGGATAAAGCCCTGTTGCTGCAAGCGTTGCGTAAGCCAAGCACAAAACGCCTTGGACTCATCCCAACTGACGTAAACCACCGGATGATTCGGCTTGCCGCTTAGGCAATCGGGATCAGCCGGTTGTTCCCCGATATCTTCTACATACTGGCGGAATTGGGCGACACTGACCGGATACCGGGCAATCCAATAGCCATAATTAAGCGTAAATTCACGCTGGGGCTTTTCATTTTTACCGGCATCTGCATCTTCTTTCCCACTCCCCAATAAAAAAGGACCCGGCGGCACCCAACAGAATTCCATCGCATCGACACTTAACACCGACTGCCTAGGGTCGCCGAGTTGTGCCAAGGTATCACCAGCATAAACTCGCTCCGCTGCTGTCAGCTTGCCTCCGATGATTAACTCGCACAAACGCTGACGCACCCGGTCCATCAATTGCTGCCCAAAATCGCTGTCAGTCACCCGCAGCAAGCCTATTTCGACCAACACTTCACCGGCAAGCCACACCTTGCGCCAGGCTGTTTCATCGTCAGTCAACCGGGAGGGGCAAAGTTCCCCCGCCAAAAACAAGGGACGGCTGGTCTCTACATTGACATAAACCAAATGACCGACGGCTAGTAACAGTGCCTCGCGCCAGCGCGTCCTATCATCCGCTAATTTTATAGCAAGGCTAGCAAAATCCCCTGCACTGGTCAGATGCACCCCGGCCAAGTATTCTTGAAAAGTGCGGTGCGGAAACGCAAACACCCCAGGCGAGAGCTCGATCAACAACCCGGCGCGTAGCTTCATTGCCAGCGTGACTTTCTGCGCCCAATACAGATCGCCCATACCCTCGCTGTCTTTTTTCAAATCTGCGAGTGCGTGAAGCAAATCAAGTTCGGCTATATCAGCCAGTAGACCCTCGCCCGTTTGGGCTTGGGCGTCATACGCCAACTTGCGCAGCACACTTTTAAGGTCAATCTCGGAACGGCCCGCCTGACGCAACAGCGAAAGTATGCCATCGGCTGCCTCACCCGTCCCGGCTTTTTGCGCTTCCCACCGCGACAGCAATAAATCCACGGTATCCCCGTACAAAATCGCACGCGCATCGGGCAATTCGCCTTTATGGGTATGCACCACCGCCATCACCGTCAGCAGCAGCGGATTGCCGGCCATGGTTTGCAAATCATGGCGGCGGACTGCCGTTTGCAAACTATGCGATTTGTCCACTTGCTCTTCACGTCGCACTTGGCCTTTTTCAGCCAACTCGGCATACCACGCAGCCACAAAGCGGTCTTGTTTGGGTTCATCTAGCGGGGCCAAAGTGTAGGCTGGCAGAGCCGGAATGCGCAAATCTTCGCCATTAGGTTCGGACGGGGCTTGGTAAGACAGTATCCGGCAAGTCAACAAGTAGCGGTTGTCGGGGTAGCGACGCATGAAGGCCGACACGACATCGCGGACAAACCGCCGTTGCGCTGCCGTGGTCACCTCGTCCAAGCCATCCAACAACACCAAGGCTTTGCCATCCTCCAATTTAGCCAAGATGGGTTTGATTGCCGCTGTTAGGTTTTGTGCTTCTAATTGGGCGGCGATAAACTTCCATAAATGCACAGGGTCGGGTTCTTCGGTTTCTTTAATATGTAACGGGCGTAATCACGCAGGATCACCACCACCGGCAACAGCCCACCCTCGGACTCGGGCCAGCCGGGCAACCGCAACAACCAAGCTTGTTTTGGTTCTGCTTGTTTTGATTCTAGGGCATGTTGGGCCAAGCAATGTGCCAGATGATTGACAAACGTGCTTTTGCCGCTGCCAGGGTCGCCTAGCAATACCATGCCACGATTCGCCGCCACGGCTTCCAATGCAGGCAGGGGGACACGCTGCAAATCCTTATCCTTCGCCTTGACCTCTTTCTGCGAACGGGTGTCCAAATCGACATACACGCCGACGAGGTCCAAGGGTTTTTTGCCTTGGCTGGCATCCGCTGAGCCGAAATCAAGGCCGCGCAAAGATAGCAAACCCAACGACCCTACCAAATAAGTTAGATACTTCTCTAATGCCTGTTGCCCGTCCTTGGGCGATTTGCCCATATACAAATCCCCGCCAATGGCGATTCCACCCCACCAATCGCAATGCCTCCCTTGCCCGCCGCGACTCCGCCGCCTTGGGCAATGGCATCGTCGCCGTGTAAAAACGCTTGGTAAGTTTGCGTTCCGCCACTGGCCTGAAGCAGTTTTGTCAACTCGGCCTGCAAGCCCGGATCGGCCTGGAGAATTTTCTCCAATTGCCAAGCCAACACATGACGGGCGGGTTCCAATTCCGGGTCACGCGCCAAATCCTCCACCGCTTCCAACGCGGTTGCCATGAAAGTACGGTATCCAAGTAGGGTACGCTGTGCGTACCATTGTAAGCCCTTGAAGGTACGCACAGCGTACCCTACTTGGTATGGCTTTTATCTTCAGGGGCGCAAACCAATTTGCATGAATGTTGGGCGATCGTCCACTTTAGGCTTTAAGAGCTTCCATAGGCCAGAAACCTGTTCCCAAACCGCCGCACCGAGTTTCTTCCCAGCCTCCTTAACCGCATCCTCGCCGCCCTTGGTCAAAAACGGCAAAGCCGGTGCCAGATAAGCCGCCAATTGTGTTGCTGTGAGCATGTCTATGACGTTGTCCTTTCTCATTTTGGCAAATATTAACAAGGGCGGGTTTGGAACCCACCCCCTACCCCACTGCCATTAAGTTAAGCCGTCATACCGGCAGGGATTGCCGGTATCCAGAACACAGGGAGGTGAATCTAGTCCGCCCTCCATGGCCTCTGGGTTCCGGCATTCCCTGCCGGAACGACGGGTTTTTCCTTAACTTAATGGCAGTGACCCCCTACCCAGGAAATTTAATCCCGAAGTGCGAAGGGGTTTGCAACCCCTTCGGTTACATTTTGTGTCTACAACCATGCCTACTAAATTACAAACCGTTTCGGACGGGATTACAAATCCCGTCCGGCTACGTCCGAGTTCGTAGGATGTGCTGAGCTTACGAAGCGCATCATTCGCGTTCGATGCGCATCCTTAGTCAGCACACCCTACGGATTTATGTTACTTTAATAGCCTTGAAAAACTGGCTAGGAAACACGCAGAATATGTTCCACGTGGAACATTTTCAATCCAACGCCTTTTCATACGCCTTGCACAGTTCAGACAAGACCTTAACCCGTGCGTAATATTTATCATTGGCTTCGATCACATGCCAAGGCGCGTATTCTGTGCTGGTGCGGGTGATCATTTCATTCACCGCCGACTCGTAAAAATCCCATTTATCCCGGTTGCGATAATCATCCGCCGTAATTTTATAGCGTTTGTAAATGGTATCCTCGCGCTGTTTGAAACGCCGCAATTGCTCATCCTTGTCAATATGCATCCAGAACTTAAGCAGGATGATACCGTGTTCGGTAAGCTCCTCTTCGAAATCATTGATTTCCGAATAGGCTCGCATCCATTCCGCCGTGCTGGCAAACTTCTCCACACGCTCCACCAATACCCGCCCGTACCAACTGCGGTCATACAGCGTCACCTTGCCATCGCGGGGTAAATGCCGCCAGAAACGCCATAAATAATGGTGCGCCTTTTCCTCGTCAGTCGGGGCGGCAACGGGGATCACCCGATAGTTGCGTGCATCCATCGCATGGGTGATGCGCCGTATCACGCCGCCTTTGCCGGCTGCATCCCAACCTTCGAACAATAACAAGGTCGATCTTTTCTGTTGCCGCGCCTTGTGGCTCAGTTGGCTGATGTGGCCTTGGCAACGCGCCAGTTTCTCTTGGTAATCAGCCTTTTCGAGTTTTTTCGTCATATCCAGCGAACTCAATAGGCTCACACCGGATTGCACATGGGCGATGCTTTCGCCGACCGACACCAGGACACTGCCCGGCAAGGTTTCCATACGCAGCATACAGCGTTGAATAATGTGCTGTGCCGCCGTCAGGCGCCGGTACCCAGCATCGTAGCCATTGATAATAATCCAAGGCGCTTCCGGCGTACTGGTATGGCGTAGCACTTGTTCGCAAATTTCGACAAACGGGTCGTAAAGTTTGAGGTGTCTTTTTTCCGTTTCGGTAACACGCCACCGGGTTTCAGGGTTTTCCTCCAGCTTGGCGACAATTTTCTTCTGTTGCTTTTTGCTTAAATGCAGCCAAAACTTGATGATCAAAGCCCCATCATCGGTCAGTTCCTTTTCCAATTTATTGATGTGGGCCAATTCCTTTTCTAATTTTCCAGTGCCTATGCGGTCATTGAGACGATCAGACAGAACTTGCCCGTACCACCCCATGGCATAGATAGCAATGCGGCCCCGTGGGGGAAGGCTCATCCAATAACGCCAATGGTGGGGCCTCTCCTTTTCTTCGTCGGATGGATAGCCGAAAGCATGGGTGCTCATAAACCGTGGATCGAACCACTCGTTAAGCTTGCCTATCAAATCACCCTTGCCGGCACTGTCAAGCCCGGCAATCATAATCAAAACCGGCACGCCTGCCGATTCTAATTTCTGCTGCACGTCCAGCAATTGTTCACGAATGACGGAAACTTCAGCGTCGTATTCCGCCTTGGAAACTTTATTTTTTAATTCAGCCACTTCAAACATAGGGAATTCCCGTTTTTGGGTGTATTGGGGTGCTATTAAAAGTAATGCGGGAGTGCAAGGCTTGCCTTGCTTGCACACCCCATAGCAAGGCAAGCCTTGCACTCCAGGCGTAATTTAAAGGATTACCGATTTCGTGTGCATCACTTTTAATCGCACCCTGTGTATTGTTCTGTGGAAAATCCAATCCCAAGATGGGATAACTTGCGATGCAAAAGTTATCCACAAATTGTAATCTATTATCCGATAGGGTTCACACATGTTTTGTTATCAACAAGGCATTGTTTTTATAGTAAAATTCGACTTATTAACTGAATAAGGGCTGTCTAATAGTAATTGCTTTAGATCTTTTTAAACATTTTTATCATAAAAGCAGTGGAAAAATCCCAAAGTGGCCTTTCATAAGGCTCATTATGGGTTATGCTGTTATCAAATCAAGGAAATCCCCCTACCCCTTTTGAAAAGGGAGGGGTTTATTCAAATCTTTAACTCTACCTCTTTTACCGATTGGAGGATTCCATCATGGGTACCTTTGTTTTGTTTCTACTCGGTTTGTCCATCGCGCTGGTGGTTCTCAGCGTGAAGACCGTCCCACAGGGAATGGAATACACTGTGCTGCGTTTCGGCAAATTCACCAATGTTTTGACTCCCGGTCTCAACGTGATTGTGCCTATCATTGACTTGATTGGTGCCAAAATGAACCTGATGGAACAGGTGATGGATGTCCCTTCACAGGAAATCATCACCCGTGACAATGCCATGGTGCGTGTCGATGGGGTGATATTTTTTCAAGTGATAGATTCGGCAAAGGCGGCCTATGAAGTGAGTAACCTGCATTTAGCCATCATCCAATTGACCATGACTAACATCCGCACCGTCATGGGTTCCATGGATTTGGACGAACTATTGTCCAAGCGTGACGAAATCAACACCCGGTTGCTTACAGTTGTCGATGATGCCACGACCCCATGGGGTGTGAAGGTGACGCGCATTGAAATCAAAGATATTGCCCCGCCTAGAGATTTGGTTGAATCCATGGGGCGGCAGATGAAAGCCGAACGGGAAAAGCGGGCGGTCATCCTTGAAGCTGAAGGCTTGCGTCAATCTGAAATCCTTAAGGCCGAAGGCCAAAAACAAGCCAGGGTATTGGAGGCCGAAGGACGGAAAGAAGCATCATTCCGCGATGCCGATGCCCGCGAACGGCTTGCCCAGGCCGAGGCTAGGGCAACGCTGATGGTTTCCGAAGCTATAAGCAAAGGGGATATTCAAGCCATCAATTATTTCATAGCGCAAAGATATGTTGATGCCCTGCAACACATCGCCTCGGCACCGAACAGTAAAATTGTATTGATGCCGCTAGAGGCCGCTAGTGTCATAGGCGCATTGGGAGGCATAGGCGAAATAAGCAAGAACCTGTTTGACAAAAAGAAAACGGAAGCTTGAACCATGCCGTGGGACATCGTTTTTTGGCACTGGCTGGCGTTCGCTGTTTTTCTATTGATTGTGGAAGTCCTTGCACCTGGAATGTTTTTTCTGTGGATGTCCCAGGCCGCAGTCGTTACAGGCGTATTGCTGTTTTTATTTCCTAGCATGGGTTGGGAAATCCAGTTATTCATTTTCTCGGTGTTTTCCGTGCTAGGGATTGTCGCCGCACGCCGATTTTTTAAACGTCACCCGACCGAAAGCGACCAACCCTTGCTGAACCGGCGCACGGCGCAATATATTGGACGTGTGTTCACATTGGACCAGCCAATCATCAACGGTCAAGGCAAAATCAAGTTAGATGATTCCACCTGGAAAATCAGAGGCGAGGATTGCACTGTTGGTTCTAAGGTCAAAGTGGTCGGGGCGGATAGTGTAGTGTTAATTGTTGAAAAGTTACACTAGCATTAAATAACTGTTGTTACGCATGGAGTGGCAAAGCTCGCTTTAGGTGATATCCAATAAAGAATATCCCATCCAAAGGCCAAGCTGGAGCTTGGCGTTCCTTCTGGGAGCGCCAAGCTCCAGCTCGGCGTTCCTTCTGGGAGCGCCAAGCTCCAGCTCGGCGTTCCTTCTGGGAGCGCCAAGCTCCAGCT
>QJPH01000176.1 GCA_003242955.1 Candidatus Methylumidiphilus alinenensis | reverse complement strand
AATATTTTTTTTAATTGAAATGGGATTGCTTGACCGATCCCCCCAAAAACAGAGGTTATGAACATGCCAAACGATGAAATCCAATTGAGACTGACGACCGACGAAGCCAACATCCTGCTAGAAGCTTTAGGCGCACTCCCGTTCGTCAAGGTTTATACACTGATCGGCAAAATTCAATCGCAAGCCTCGGCACAACTGGCTGCCGCGTCCGCCGCGACGGAAGCCCCCGCCCAAGCCGCCGTAGAAGGCTAGGGCCATGCCGGAATTACAGCCCTCTTTCTTAGGCAAAGGCTGGTCTTTTCCGCCTAGTTTCTCCGCCAACGGCACCGGTTTGGCCATGGTCGAGGACAACCAGGATATCCAGCAGAGTATGCAGATAATCTTGTCCACCAGCACTGGGGAGCGGGGCATGCTGGCTAAGTTTGGCTGCAATTTGAATCAATTCCTCTATGAAGAAATTGATCAAAGCCTAGCCAATAACCTCTCCGATGCGGTGAAAACCGCGCTGTTGTATTTTGAGACGCGAATTGATGTGATTAATGTGGCGGTGGACGAAAGCCAAGAAGTTGCCGGGCTGGTATTGATTACCATCACCTATCAGGTCAGGGCGACTAATTCCCGCTACAACATGGTTTACCCCTATTACATCAACGAAGGCTCGCCAATCTAGGTGATGAAATGCTTGATTATGTGCTGATAGACGGCGATTTAGCTTTGTTCCTGCCCACCTTCGGTGTCGCGACGGTGGTGGTGCGTCCGGGCCAGATGAAAGGTTCCGGGCCTGGCACATGGAATGACAAAAAATGGTGCGTGGACGGGGATGAAAAGCAGCTTGCCGTGCCGGGGTGTCCTTATTTCACGCCGGTCTATTCGATACCGGGTGTGGGCACTTTAAAGATTGCCGCTTTGGCCGCCAACCAAAAGGCGAAGGATACCCAATCGAACGGCAAGGCGGTGCTGCTGAAGGGGGGCCAGTTCACTGCTAAATTCGAGGTGCAAGCGCCGGCCCAGCAGCCGCCGCCCGCACCCGGCCCACCCATACCGGACTCCATGCAGACCTATTCGGGCCTAGGATCGTTTACCACGTTTAACACGAATTACCAGGCAACTTGAAATCTAATTAACTGAAAATGCCGCCATGACAGACTCTAGCCTATTGACAAGCTCATCGGGTAGCCCTTCGACAACCGTGTCGCTGCCAGTTTCTTTGACCAGTGGCACAAACCAAGGCCAGCGCAACCTCGCCAGCCTAAACCCGCAATCTGTGGGCATAGACGAGCGTAGCTTGGCGGATTTTTTCGACTTTACCTTGGCTTATTCCCAAGGGCTTAACTATTATGGGCCCGATAACCAAGCCAATGGCGATTGGAGCGGCTTGCTGAACCCCGACGGGTTGGCTGAAAGTGACTGGCAGGCCCAGCGCGACCAGCTTATCCAATTCCTAAACGACCCGGAAAATGCGCCTGCCATCGACCTGCACGGTAGGGCGCATCTGTTGCTGTTTGCGGCTTTCCTGAACTTGTTGCAAATGAGCCAACAGCAGATCAATCAACTGACGCAACGGCATCTTGATTTTTATTACCAAGACTACCTGCGGCTGGGCAACCTGGCGGGTGTCCCCGATTCGGTCAACGTGTTGGCATCCCTCCCGTCCGGCATTTCGGAAGCACTGCTGCCGGCCGGTACTTTGCTTGCCGCCGGCAAGGACAGTGCAGGGAACAATTTGAGCTATGCCACCCAGGAGGATTTGCTCGTCACTTCGGCTCAAATCGGGCAATTGAGTTCGGTGTTTGTCAATAAAAAAGTCACTGGCATTGAACAGGCACGGGTGAAGTGCACCGGCACCTCGGAGGATGCGCTGCTGGCAATGTTGGGCATCCCTTACGGCGCATCCAATCCCGGCGACAAGCTCCCGATTTATCCAGTGCCGGTTTACCACACGAATTGGGTGCCTGGGGATATGACCAGCCTTGGCATCTCCCTGCCTGTGGCGAATGTGGTGACAGTCCCGTTTCTGCAAAACCTGCTCGAACTGACCCAGTTTGTCGCCAACCCCTTGTATTTGGAGTTTGACGAGTTTAGTCAAATGATGCTCCTCAAAGACCGGCAAGGGACCGCCAACACGCAGGCAATCGACAATTGGAACGCGATCAACGGCTTTCTGGCACAGGCTGGGCAAAACCGGGCAGGGTCAACATTCCAGCTTAACCTACAAGACCCAAGGGACTTTAACGCCAACCTCGACACGGCCCTGGGAGGCTCCCCTAATTTCAACACACTGCCTGGTGGAATCGAGACTATCTACGACCTTTATGACCATCGGACCAGGGCGGATGTGCAGGACTATATCCCGCACAATATCTATCTCAAACTGGATCCATTCAACCAGATGATGCAGATTAAAGTGGCAATAGACGCCGACTGGTGGGAAGTCAACAATTTGCTGGCGCGCGCCAATCAACGGAAATGCCAGCAGTTGCCAGGCACTCCCGTCTGGCCACCGTCCGGCTTTGACAACACGTCCCCCAATTTTATAGCCAACCTGCAAGCGGCATTGGACACCCTCAGTTTTCCCGCTTTTCCCAACATGGAGTTAGGGCCGCTAACCAATATTGACCAATTCAGCGTGGCCTTGCAGTTTCTTGAGGGGTATTTTTTCAGCCCGGCGGCAGACTTTGAATTGCTGATGAAAACCTGGGCCAACCCAACGGCCAGCCCGGAAGAATGGGACACCGTTTACGCCAATCTACAAACGGCCTATGTCAATCGAGTATATGGGCAGCAGTTACGGGGGGTTCAACAAAAGGCCCAATCCCAGCAAGCGACCATAACAGGCATGCTGCAACTCGCCTTGGACCAGCCAGCGACCGTGACGGGTCAAAATTTGCTGGATCAATTGTCGTTTTACCTAGCCCCCGCCTCGGCGCAATACGTGCCGATTTCTCAAGCCATGCAGCCCGGCGCAGCGACTTTGACCCAGGATCAATGGACCCAAGTCGTCAGCACTTTAGTATGGGTGTGGCGCAATCGCCTAGGTGCGGACCCGGTGCCGCAGCAGGTGGCATGGGAATGCCTGAGTGCGAATGCCGATGCAAGCACTGTGCAGGCCGAAGTCGCGGGCAACACCGCCCGCTGGCGCACCTTTGGGCAGCAGCCTGCCCCTGCGCAAGGCCCACCGCTAACCTCGCCGCTGGGTTGGAGCATCACCTCGCCCCTGCTGTGCCTGAGCCAAGGGACTCGGACGGTGCAATTGGTGCTGGGGTTCGACCCTGCCAGTTTTAGTGAAGCCACGATAGACAAGTTGTTGGCCACTAACCCATACCCTTTCACGGTTCAGGTCAGCAATGGCAGCGGCTGGTTCACTCCATCCAAGCTTGCCATCAGTAGGATCACTTACGATGACAAAACTAGCCCGCCATCCACCCCCCCGACCCAATTGCAGGGCTTGTCGTTCGTGTTCACCTTGTCGGTGTCCGATCCCCCGGTGGCGGCACTGACAAGCCTGGCCAGCCCCTGGCCGGTGTTGCGGCTGCTGTTGCAGACGGTGTGGCCAGACAATGACAATGACCAAGGCGGCAATTATGTCACCCCATACCCCTTGTTTAGCAGTTTGGCGTTGGATCGGGTGTGGCTGGGCGTGACTGTGCAAGGCTTGCAGGGCTTGCAGATGCAAAACGACGAATCCACGCTGGATGCCTCCAAGCCGTTCACGCCGTTCGGCTCCAGCCCGTCGGTCGGTTCCAGCTTTAGCTTTGCGCATAGCGAATTGGCAGTCAAATGCTTGGATTCCATCACCCTAAATTGTCAATGGATGAAGCTTCCCGCTCAGAATTTGGCAAGCTACTATGCCAATTACCCGGCTTTTGACCCGGCTTTGCCGGGACGCCAGGGCAACAGCGCATTCACTTTTCAAATCAGCCTGGTCGATCTGTCTGCACCGCTATGCCTGAACCAGGGCGAACCGAACCAGGGCGAACCGATGTTCGAAGCGACCGACGCCACCAAACCTTG
Organism: Candidatus Methylumidiphilus alinenensis; assembly: GCA_003242955.1. Taxonomy (GTDB): domain Bacteria; phylum Pseudomonadota; class Gammaproteobacteria; order Methylococcales; family Methylococcaceae; genus Methylumidiphilus; species Methylumidiphilus alinenensis. The sequence goes on along the minus strand of QJPH01000176.1, from coordinate 27,835 downwards.
GACCGTCAAAATCCCGGTGGCATCGACATTAGGCAAAAACTTCCCCAACTATGCCTATGTGCCAGACACCACACCTTGCGACTATTCTCAAGCGTCGGGCTGGCGGCGATTTTGGCAATTGGAATTGAAAGAGCCCGATTTTCAGCAAGATGCTTACCCCTCAGTCGCCTCCGCCTTATCCATCCAATTGGCAACCGCCATCGCTGCCGGCAGCAAACCCTCCGCCACCAGTTATCAAATCAACCCGCCTTACACCCCAACGCTGAAAACCTTTAGCGTAGACTACCAGGCCACGGTGGAAGTGCTGATGACCCAGTATCCTTCGGGCGTGGAACGGATTTACTACCAGCAGGCTTTGGCCGGTTATGCGGAAATTCAAGCCGATGCCAATGGCATTTACCGCATCCTGCCTGCTTATGACAATGAAGGGGAGCTTTACATCGGCTTGCAAGGCGTGGTGGCTCCGCAAACGGTTTCCATCTTGTTCCAGTTGGCGGTTGGCAGTGCCGACCCTGATCTACCGCCGCAACCGATTGAGTGGGACTATTTAAGCGGCAATCAATGGATATCCCTGCAACAAGGCCAATTACTGGTGGATGGAACCCTCGGCTTCACCGTACCCGGCATCATTGTCTTCCAGTTGCCGCCAGCCCAGGCAAATACCTTGTTACCGGCCGATTTGTATTGGCTGCGCGCTGCCGTGGCCGAAAACAGCGACAGCCTGTGCGACACCATCGCCATCCAAACCCAGGCCGTATTAGCCACTTGGGTGGATCAAAACAACACAGCGGACCATTTGAATCAACCCTTGCCCGCCCAGACCATCACCAAAACGGTCAACTCAATTCCGGGCATCGCCACCATCAGCCAACCCTATACCTCCTTTGGCGGCAAACCCGCCGAAAACGACAGCTTGTTCTATGTGCGTGTCAGCGAACGCTTGCGTCACAAGCAGCGGGCCTTGACCTTCTGGGATTACGAAAACTTGATCCTCAGCCAGTTTCCCGATATTTACACTGCCAAGTGCATACCCTCCTCCTTGGCGGGGACGGGCAGACTAGGCCAAGTGATCATCGTCGTCATTCCCGATGTTTGCAACAATCTGCCCTTCAACCCCTTTGCGCCCAAAGTGTCGGCCGGGAAAATCGGCGAAATCCAGTCCTATTTGGATGGATGCCTGTCTCCTTTGGCTGATGTCGTCGTCCAAAACCCGGTTTATGTGCCGGTTCGGGTGCGTTTTGCCGTGCGCTTCATGCCGGGTTGCGACCCTGGCTATTACACGCCGAAGCTCAACACCGCCTTGTGCCAATTCCTGTCACCTTGGGCTTATGACGGCAGTAGCGAGGTGGTCATAGGCAATAAGATATACGCCAACAACATCATTAATTGCCTGGAAAGGCTTAGCTATGTGGACTATTTGGCTGACCTAAGCTTATTCAAATCCGAGGATGGCACGAATTATGTCTTAGTCCAAAACCCAGGCGACGGCGCGGGATATTGTGTGCAGGCCGGCAACCCCAACGAGGTTTTGGGCAACCCCAACGAGGTTTTGGGCAACCCCAACGAGGTTTTGGTATCGGCCCAGCAACATGTAATTGACTTGATCACCGACAACGATTTCGAGCAAGAAAATTTTTCGGGCATTGGATACATGGAGATTCAGCTTGATTTTGTGGTGGGTTGAGGTATGAGGGTTTCTATCGTTCCCACGCTCCGGCGTCACTGCCATTAAGTTAAGGGTTGCGATTAGCCAACGCCGGGAGTGCAAGGCTTGCCTTGCTAGGATTTACAGGTAGTTGGGAACCTCGCAAGGCAAGCCTTGCACTCCATTCGTGCTTAACTTAATGGCAGTGAAGGGAGACCGTGGGAACGATGAAAAGCGGGAAAAGCCGTCATTTCGGCAGGGATGCCGAAATCCAGGCCATGGACGGTAATCAGCAGGTTGTGCAAGTGCTTGATTCAGGGGACTTGCCAGCCCGTAGTTTCATGCCCGTTGACGCAGTACCGTAGGGCGCAATGGCGGCGCAAGCCGCGTATTGCGCCGCATGGCGGGGCAACCCCATCCGGCGCAATACGCGGAGTACCGCTATTGCGCCCTACGGGCTACGGGCTATCGTTCCCACGCTCCAGCGTGGGAATGCGGCCGGAACCGCTCCGGCGGTAGTTGACGCAGAGCGTCACAGGAGGCGTTCCCAAGGGAGACCGTGGGAACGATAAAAACTTAACTAATTTGACAGGATAAAACAATGACTACCACCGCCACCCGCGCAAAATTACAACAGTATTTCGCCACGAATTGCAAACCGACCCAAAGCAATTTTACCGATCTCATCAATGGCATGCTCAACCAGACCGACGATGGCATTTTTAAATCCGCCGGCGACCCGCTCGGCATCGTTGCTGCGGTCGATGCCACGACTTCGCAAAAGGTGCTGAACCTTTACGCCAACCTGTCCGACCCCAACCCGGCCTGGACGCTGCAACTCAAACCGCGCAGCGACCAAAACGACTCGACGACGGCGCATTCAGGGTTTTCCATCAGCGATGCCACCGGCACCAGCCGCTTGTTCATCGACGCGGGTACTTACAATGTTGGCATCGGCACCAACACGCCGCAGGCCGTGCTGGATATCAACGGGGGGGCTAATGTTGGGGCGGGTTTGACAGTCAGTGGTAGCCAGGTTTTTATCGGACAAGATAGTACCCCATACACTTCTGATATTAACACAAACAGTGTCATCTGTTTTGCCCAAGCACCAAAGGATGAACAAAATGCAGGTAAAATTATCTATAACCCTGCTTGGTGCCCTAAGACCCTATCAATCGTCGGGTCGGGGGGGGCTGGCAGCCGAGCGATTGCACTCTGGGATAATGTTACCGTTGAGAACACATTAACCATTGGTGGCGCGGCCACGCTAAATAACACTCTCACAGTGTCCGGATCGTCCAACCTAGCTGCTCTCACCGTCTCTGGCGCGGCCACGCTAAATAACACTCTCACAGTGTCCGGATCGTCCACCCTCGCTGCTCTCAACGTCTCTGGCGCAGTCGCGATAAATAACACTCTCACAGTGTCTGGCGCGGCCACGCTAAACACTCTCACAGTTTCCGAATTGTCCCCCCTCGCTGCTCTCACAGTGTCAGGAACGTCCACCCTTGCTGCTCTCAACGTCTCTGGCGCGGCCAAGCTAAGTAGTGGACTCACTGTGACGGGGGACATCAGTGTTACTGGCAAGATAAAAAGCGGCCAAGGCTTCTTATGGAATGTCACCACAGTCTTTAATAATGCTCATGGGTGCTTACCGATAAGTGGAACATTCACTAGCTACGGCGGAACTTTATTGATTTTCGTATCTGGATCGGGAAGCTTAGGTTGTAATCGCGATAATATGATTGGTATAGAGGTCGATTTAGATGAAGAATCTATTGGCAACATTATGCTATTTCAAGATCAACCTACACGTTCGAGTTTGATACCTAATCTTCTTGTTAAAACCGGTGCAGCTAATAGCTCTCATAGCATCAAGTTAAGCAATTATGGTGACACCGTAAATGATGATTGTGATTGCTTTAATGTAGTCGTTATAGAGTTGCCATTCTGAGCAAACTCGACTACCCGCTGGAAATCCCCTGCCCCCTTTGCAATGGGGGGGATACCGTTTGCTCGTTCCCAAGCTCCTGCTCTCGTCCTTATACGCAAGTCAGGGAAAGCGGGAAAAGCCGTCATTTCGGCAGGGATGCCGAAATCCAGGCCATGGACGGTAATCAGCAGGTTGCGCAAGTGCTTGATTCATGCGACTTGCCCAAGCCTTGGTTTGCCGTCCGTGGATACATGGGCATCTGTTGTGACCCACAGTTTGCCATCCTTGGACGCTGGATTCCGGCATCCCTGACCGGAATGACGGGCATCCAACACTTGTGTATAACGTCGAGAGCTCCTGCTTGGGAATGGGGTTTTTTATCGTTCCCACGCTCCAGCGTCACGGCCATTAAGTTAGCGGCTTATCATGATGTAGGAACGGGCTTTAGTCCGCGATTAGACACCCATCGCGGCCTAAAGGCCCGCTCCTACGGGGCTTCACTTAATGGCAGTGACGCTCTCCGTGGGAACCCATCAACAACCGCCGGAGCGGTTGGTGCAGCATTCCCACGCCGGAGCGTGGGAACGATAAACGTCGGGCGCAGCGCAAAGAGACGCGCCCGACCTACTTAACTACTTAACTAATTTGATAGGAGAAAACAATGACGACCACCGCCACCCGCCTACAATTGCAACAGTATTTCGCTCTGAATTGCATCCCAACCCAAAGCAATTTTACCGACCTCATCAATGGCATGCTCAACCAGGCCGACGATGGCATTGTTAAATCCGCCGGCAACCCGCTCAGCATCGGTGCTGCGGTCGATGCCACGAATACGCAAAAGGTGCTGAACCTTTACGCCAGCTTGTCCGACACCAACCCGGCCTGGACGCTGCAACTCAATCCGCGCAGTACCCACAACGACCCTACGACAGCGCATTCAGGGTTTTCCGTCAGCGATGCCACCGGCACCAGCCGCTTGTTCATCGACGCGAGTAGCTACAATGTCGGCATCGGCACCAACACGCCGCAGGCCATGCTGGATATCAACGGAGGGGCTAATGTTGGGACAAACTTGAATGTTGGGGCAGGTTTGAATGTTGGGGCGGGTTTGAATGTTGGGGCGGGTTTGACAGTCAGTGGCAGCCAGGTTATTACCGGGCAAGACTCTACCAAACCTTCTGTTTATATCGGACAAGACTCTGTCCCATCTTCTAATATTAACACGAACAGAGTCATCTGTTTTTTCCAAGAACCAGGCGATCAACAAGAACAAAATGCAGGTAAAATTATCTATAGCCCTCCTTGGTGTCCTGGTGCCCTAACAATCGCCGGGTGGGGTAGTAGTGTGGGCGGACGAGCGATTGCACTATATGATAATGTCACCATAAAGAATACATTAACCATTAGTAATAATTATTCTTCTGCCAGCCCCGGCCCCGCCCTCACTGTCACTGGGGATGCCTTGTTCAATAACACTCTCACAGTTTCCGAATTGTCCACCCTAGCTGCTCTCACCGTCTCTGGCGCGGCCACGCTAAGTAGTGGACTCGCTGTGACGGGGGACATCAGTGCTACTGGCAAGATAAAAAGCGGTCTATGGAATGTCACCACAGTCTTTAATAATCAGGCAGCACCTTCTGCAGGTTTACCGATGTCTGCAAAATTCACTAGCTCCGGCGGAACTTTATTGATTTTCGTATCTGGATCGGGAAGCAGTGGGACTTGCGGACAACCCATTGTTATAGATGTCGATTTAGATAAAGCTTCTCTTGGAAATCTTATGCTATTTCAAAGAGTAAATGCTGAACATACGAGTTTAATACCTAATCTTTTTGTTAACACCGGTACAACATCTGGCACTCATACCATCTGGTTGAACGCTTCAAATAGTTATGATACCAGAATTGATGAAAATGATTACTTTACTGTAGTCGTTATGGAGTTGCCATTCTGAGCAAACTCGGCTAACCGCTGGAAATCCCCTGCCCCCTTTTGCAATCTATCGTTCCCACGCTCCGGCGTGGGAATGCAGCCAGAACCGCTCCGGCGGGTTTTTGACGCAGAGCGTCACGGGAGGCGTTCCCACGGAGACCGTGGGAACGATGAAAATGGGGGGGGTACCGTTTGCTCGTTCCCAAGCCCCTGCTTGGGAACGATAAATTAGGATCTGATGTTTACGCAGCGTAGGCCGGAATAAGCCCGTTTACGGGCGTTTCCGGCAAGAGCATCGCCCAAGGGTGGGGCCTTGTTTTGCCGGAAACGCCCGCCGGGGCGGGCTTATTCCGGCCTACATCTGGCACCATGCCTAACATCAGTTAGGAGGAAATACCCCTGCCTCCCTTTGTAAAGGGGGGTGTTATTGTTGAACTTCAAGTGACACCAGAAACCTTATGAACACGACAACTGGCAACCAAACCTCAACCCTGCCTACCTTGGATTACCCCACTTTCCGGCAAGCCGGTATTGATCAATTGCAGACCTGGGTCGGCCGGGATTGGACAGATTTCAATGAACACGACCCCGGCATCACGTTGTTGGAAAACTTCTGCTACGCGCTGACCGATCTCACCTATCGCCTGGGGTATTCCGTGCCGGATTTGCTCTGCCAAGGTGACAGGAACCCCTACGCCAGCTTTTACACCCCGGCGCAGATATTAACGACCCAGCCCGTCACCTTACTCGACCTGCGTAAGTTGGTGGTGGATGTGCGCGGGGTCGGCAACGCTTGGATTATCAAAGTGGCCGATCCCAGCCCGACGGTTTATTACCACACCGGGACATTGCCCGATCTGCCCAGTGACAGCGAGAAGTTCATTCTGCTGGATTCCAGCCAAGGTGGGCAAACGCTGAACCCAAGCGGACTGTATCAAGTATTGATTGCAAAATCGCAGACCTCGGATTTGCTCAGCAAGCAAATTGTTGGCCCTGTGGCGGCGCGCTTGCATGCGCATAGACAATTGGGCATGGACTTTGACTCCGTGCAAGTGATGGACACGCAACAAATCCAAGTGATGGCGACCATCGAGATCAGTGCGGGCGGGGATGCCAACGGCATTTGTGTCGCGATACTGCAAGCCTTGGCTAATTACATTGCACCGCCCCTGCATTTTTACACTTGGCAGGAGCGTTTGGCGGCGGGCAAGCGCATCGACGAAATTTTTGACGGGCCGATATTGTCCCAAGGCTTCATCGACAACGACGAATTGCAGGGCATGCAACAGAAATCCGCACTGCGGGTCTCCGATTGCATCCAGACTATCATGGATGTGGAGGGCGTGGTGATGGTCAAATACATCGCGTTGAATAATGGCGGTTTGGACTGGCAAAATTGGTCGCTGGACTTGGATGTCACAAAATCGCCCATTTTGGATTGCACGGGTTCCACCCTCAGCTTGGAACGGAAAGAACTGGCCGTCACCCTAGACAGGACATCCATCAATAACAGCTATAGCCTAGCCCAGCAAGGCTTGGGCTACCAACTGGCCAGCCCTGGGGATTTGGATGTGATGACGGCACCGGGCCGGGACCGCCATGTGGACCGCTATTATTCAGTCCAGCATCAATTGCCCTTGGTTTACGGGGTTGGCTCCTTTGGCCTGCCACCGCAGGCGGATGCCCAACGGTGCGCCCAAGCCAAGCAATTGAAGGCTTATATGCTGCATTTCGAGCAGTTGTTGGCCGATGAATTCGGCCAACTGTCCCACCTAGGCGATGTATTGGGGTTTGACGGCGACGACCCGAGGACTTATTTTTCCGTCGCTATTGACGATCCCAGCTTGGGGCTGGACTCCCTTTGGCAGCAGGATGCCGCAGCCCGGCAGCAGCGTTTGCAACAAATTGTCGAAAATCCCGCCACTGCCTCCGATGACCCCACCCAGCAAGTCGATTGGCAACGCAGAAACCGCCTGCTTGACCATCTGCTGGCCCGTTTTGCGGAGCAGTACTACGACTATGCCCAGTTTGAACCCGCACCGCCGGATATCGACAGCCCCCTGCCTAGGCTGGCGGCGTTGAAACGGGCTTGGTTGCAGTCCTACCCTGAGCTAAGCCGGGGGCGTGGCACGGGCAGGGACATTTCCAAGCCGACCGATGCGGCTAACCTAGCCGGATTGGTCAAAAACTTGGCACTTAAGCTGGGTGTATCAATAAACACCGACTCGGTTTCAAAAACCGAGTCGGTTTCGTCTATGGCAACAGCCGCTTACCCCCCCCTGCCGCAAGACACCGACGCAGTGCCGTATCTAGTCGAGCATAGCCTGTTGCGCCCGATTGATGCCGATTGGGCCCAGGGATGTCCCTTGTTGGCGAACGCCCGCCGCCCGGACCCTTATTCTTTGCAAATCAGCCTAGTGTTCCCCGGCGATTCACCCCGTTACCAAAGCAGCGTGTTTCGCAGCTTTGTCGAAAAAACCGTCAGCGAAGAATCCCCGGCCCACCTTAGCGTGTATCTCGTCTGGCTTAACCAGGCTGACATGCATGATTTCCGTGCTGCTTATGGCGTTTGGCTGAGCTTTCTAAGCCAATACCGGCAACGTTCCAATGACCTAGGGCCGCACCCCGACAATGTCGATCATGCCATCAGTTTCCCATTGCGGGATGCGCGGGACCGGCTGATTGACTTGCTGGGCATAGGCCAAACCTATCCCTTGGCAGATTTGGCCTTGGCCGGCAATCAAACCATCGCTTGCAACGAGACTTGTCAAATCCCTTTGCCCTTTAGCCAACAGGGGGTCATCTATGCCTTGTGCGACAAAACAGACACCCCCCTAGTCTCTGCCATCCAAGTCACCGGCAATGGCATTGGCGGCGACAATTCATTGTATTTGGAAACACCGCCCATCACCGAGGATATTACTTATACGATTAGAGCCACCAAACCGAGCGGCTTGTCGTTGATGTTGAATCAACGGGTGGATGTAAAAATGGGCTTTGACACATCGTTGATTGCTTGCATTGTTGTCGTCAGCCCCAATACCCAATTATTAGACCCCTCAGACCCCGGCCCGACTGCCGCGCGCATCGTCGATTATGGCGCCAGTGTGCAAGTGCAAGTGCAAGCCAGCCAACAGGGCGTGGCCTACACTTTGCAAGATGCGTCTGGCAAACCTTTAATGATCGGCAGCGTGACAGGCGATCTGTCTTCAATCCTGCTGACCACCACCAAGCCTGTCCTCGAAGATTTGTCCATCCGCATACTCGCCACCAAAACCTTCGAGCAGATGGGCAACCCATCCACAGTTGTTTTTTTGGATTCTGTCTTGCCGCTGATGGTGCGGGCCAATCCGGCGCTGAAGGTTTCCGTGCCCTTAGTCAATTATAATCAGTCTGCAAGCATCCAGTTAGCTGACACCCAAGCCTTAGTGACTTATCAATTATTTAGCCGTGCCATTTTGGACAAAGAATATAGGCATGTGGGGAATGCCGACTGGGGGCAAGCCCTGCCAGTCACGGGCTGCTCCTATGCCCGCATACCCCGCCCATCGAGCCTGACGGCTGGTTTGACTGCCACAGGGCTTAGCCAAACCAGTAACGGGGGAAGCCTTGATTTAAACACTGCTGATTTGGTCAGCGATACTCTGTTGGTAGTCCAAGCGACTAAATCCCATAAAACCCAGGCTGGCAAAACGTTTACGTCAACGGTCCAACTGAACCAGCCGGCTATTGCCTTGGTGTATCCCAATGACAACCCCTCGTTGGGTTTGGCTGCCATCCCGACAAAGGCAGGTTATTATCATGTATTGAATGGGCAACCCGGCGTGTTTTACGCATTTAGCGTCGGCGGAACCCAACTAGGATCGCCGGTTTACATCCACAAACGCGATGAAACCGACCCCACGCAAAACATGGGTGTTAGCCAGTTGGTGATGGAGGTCGATTTTGCCATACCGCCCGACCACCCTGCCAATTTGCAACCGCCCCCTAACTTGGCCGAATTGCCGCCAGAAACACCAGAATGGGATAGCGGCATTCGTGGCATTCCTATAGCCTACGATGCCATACTTAGCGTCTTGGCGACCAAAGCTCAAACCGGGTTGGAAAAGACGTTTACGCTGACCCTGCAAAAGGCCCTTGCCAATGCGCAACAAAAGACCTAATGGGTTTGACTTAAACAGATTGCCAATCAGGGTAAACCATGGGAAAACAACGCCATGTCATTCTAAAGCAGACACTGGAAATCACTGTCGCCTCCGCCGAGGAGGCTTGGCCGTTGCAGCAGAGGATCAGCCGGATCGTGAATACGAAGGTGCAGCGGCTAATTGGTCGTGCTTGCGACAATCTAGCTTCTCCCGACTGTCTGCATCGAATTGACCGTTTGGAATTGGATTTAGGGCAGTTGAATCCAAAGGATTTGGCAATCGAACTGCCCGCCAAATTTGCAGAGGCGTTCAAGCGCGAATTGGCCAAGGCGGTTAAGCAACAAGACCCTTCCGGTTTACCCGCCATGACCGCCTCTCAGTTGGAATTGTTTGTCCAATTTTTCCAACAGGGTACATTGCCTTGGTGGGCGGATTTGGAGCAGTCTGGCCAACCGGCGGGCAGCGTTGACTATTTGCTGCAAGAAGCCCCCGAATTGCTGCGTCAGATTTTGCCCACATTGGCGGCCGAAACACCCGTGTTGCGGCGTCTGATAGGCCACTTGGAAGATCGGCGGCTGGCCGATTTAGCAGTCTTGCAAGCACCGGCCCTAGGGGATTTTTGCTTGGCACTTTTTCAGAGCCTCTTCCAAGCCGTGTCACATACCCCTCGACTGACCGTAAGCGTTCACCCCCCCCCGCTTTTTCCTGGCAGCGCGGCCATCTTGGCCTCCATTTCAGCGGGCGAGACGCCCACGCTCCTAGGGGGGAGTGAACGCTTACGATTGACCGGGATACCGCAAACGCGGGTTCGAGCCCACCTTTGGCAGAGCCTGCTGCAACACGCCTTGCTGCCTGAGTCCGCACCCGCAGATTGTACGGATTTTGCCAGGGGCGTGTTGTTGCGCTTGGCCCGCCTGCTAACAGTCTCTTATCCGGTATTGCTGGAAGGGCTATCCAAAGCATCAAGCGGCTTGCAAGGACCGCTGAGGGAAATCGCCGACACCTTGGCCCGTGAACTCCAAACTGTCCAGTCAGGGTCGACCAAGGGCGCAACGGACCGATTCAATGTGGTTGAATTAAGCCGTCATTCCGGCATGGACCGCCGGAATCCAGATTGCAGGGATACCACCAATCCATACCATCCATGGAGCCTAGGTTCCGGCGATCCCTGCCGGAACGACGGGGAACACCTTAATTCAACAGTATTGCCCCCTAAATCTCCCCCGTTGTGGGAAAATCTACAAGAGGGTCGGATTTTTGAGCGTAATTTAACCGTATTGGGGGAAGAGGAAGGGCTTATCCTTGGCAACGCCGGCCTGGTGATCCTGTGGCCGTTTCTAGGCAGATTATTCAAGCAGATCGGACTGGCGGAAGACCAAAAGTTCATTAGTGAAAGCGCCCGCCAGCGCGGTGTGGCGGTGTTGCACTATCTCGCCACCGGCGATGCGTCCCCGCCGCCGGAATATCTATTGCCGCTGAATAAACTCCTATGCGGCATGGAGCAAGAAGCGGTGTTTGAGTTGGATGGCCCGTTGACTGAAGCTGAAACCGGCGAATGCGATGATTTTCTCACGGCGGTCATCGCCCAAGCCCCTATTTTGCGGTCGATGCCGATTGCCGGATTGCGCGGTAATTTTCTGCTACGCGCCGGTATGTTGCAGGTTAAGCAGGGTATCTGGTTGTTGCGGGTCGAGCGGGAAACCCATGACGTGGTGCTGGATCATTTTCCCTGGGAATTCCAATGGGTGAGACTGCCGTGGATGGAAGAGCCATTGCAAGTTGAGTGGGGGTGCGATTAAAAGTGATGCACACGAATCGTCCGGCGTTTGAAAATACGCTTGGAGTGCAAGGCTTGCCTTGCTTGCTCGCGCCATCGCAAGGCAAGCCTTGCACTCCCGCATTACTTTTAATCGCAACCGTTGAGTGGTGAAAACTACAAAGCCGCCCTCAGTTGAGGTAAAATATCAATCCATTTTCCTGAAAAATACCAAATTCTTAAAGGATGCACTATGAGCCAGAATGCCAATGCCTTGATCGAGTCCTATTATGCCGCATTCAACGCAGGCGATATGGATAAGTTTCTCAGTTTGTTGACCGACGATGTGATCCACGACACCAATCAAGGTTCACGGGAGATCGGCAAGGGTCCGTTCAAAGCCTTCATGGATCGGATGAATCGCAATTATAAAGAAGAATTGGTTCATATGGTGGTCATGAGTAACGACGATGACAGCCGCGCCGCCGCTGAGTTCGTGGTATTGGGCGAATACTTGGCTACTGACGAGGGCTTGCCGGAAGCAAAGGGGCAGAAATATCGCTTGCCTGCCGGCGCTTTCTTTGATATCCGCGATGGCAAGGTTGCCCGCATCACCAACTATTATAACTTGGAAGATTGGATCAAGCAGGTTAGCCAAGGATAATTAAATGACCGATATCGCCATCAAGAAACTCTCCGGCGAGGCGGTTGAACCTTGGATTGCCGATCTTGCCAGATTACGCATAGCGGTGTTCCGAGATTTTCCTTATCTTTACGATGGCACAGCCGAGTATGAAGAAAACTATTTGCAAACCTATGTCCGTTCGCAAGCTAGTATTGTCGTGCTTGCCCTGGATGGTGATCAGGTCATCGGTGCTTCCACCGGCCTGCCAATGCAGGACGAAACCGCTGAATTCCAGCAACCCTTCATAGATAAAGGCTTCGATCCGGCGAAGGTGTTTTACTGCGCCGAATCCGTATTGCTTAAGGAATATCGAGGGCGTGGTGTTTACAAGCAGTTCTTCTCTGGACGGGAAGACCATGCACGCCAATTGGGGCGTTTCGACTGGTTAAGTTTTTGCTGTGTGCAACGACCGGACAACCATCCGTTGCGGCCCAATGATTATGTGCCACTGGACGCGATCTGGACCAAGTTCGGCTATGTCAAAAACACCGGGCTGCGCACGTCTTACGCTTGGAAGGATGTGGACCAAGTGGAAGAAACACCCCATGAAATGGTATTTTGGTTAAAACCCATTCAGGACTCACCGTCATGAGCGAAAACAAGGCTTTCCGTCTAGCGGTTGCGCAATACGACATCGGATTTCTCAAAGATTGGTCCGAGTACGAGGCCAAAGTGAGCCGTTGGATAACCGAGGCGGCGGGGCAGGGGGCCAAAGTCCTGCTATTCCCCGAATATTTCAGTATGGAACTGGCTTCGTTGTTTCCCGAGGAAGTCTACAAATCCTTGTCGAGGCAGCTTGTGGCTTTGCAAACGATTTACCCGGATTTCCTCGCCCTCTATACGGAGCAAGCCAAGCGGAGCGGAGTTTATATTCTAGCCGGTTCATTTCCTGCCCAGCAGGATGACGGCAACTACCGCAACCGCTCATGGCTGTTCAGGCCGGACGGCAGCAGTGATTACCAAGACAAGCTGCAAATGACCCGTTTCGAGAACGAACAATGGCTGATAACGGCGGGAAGCGAGATCAAGCTATTGGCTACCGAATTCGGCAAGATTGGCATCAACATTTGTTACGATAGCGAATTTCCGCTAATTGCCCGCAAGCAAGTGGAGGCCGGGGCGGACCTGATTCTTGTACCCAGTTGCACCGATACCCTAGCCGGCTATCACCGTGTGCGCATCGGTTGCCAGGCTCGCGCTTTGGAAAATCAATGCTACGTGGCGCAGTCGCCCACTGTTGGGCTTGCGCCTTGGTCAGAGGCTGTGGATGTCAACATTGGCGCGGCGGCAGTTTATACGCCGGTGGATTATGGTTATCCCGACAATGGCGTGCTTGCCATCGGCGAGATGAACCAAGCACAATGGGTATACGCCGACATTGACCTTTCCACTATCGCCAAAGTGCGCGAGACTGGGCAGGTATTCAATTTCCGGGATTGGGGTGGACAATTCCGTTGTCTCTAATTGGCGACAGGTTGTTAATCAAAGTTAATCTGCGTTTTTCTCAACCATATGAATTGATAGAGAAACGACCTTGTGGCGCAAATATTGCTTAATTAGAATATGCTGTTCTTTGCTTAACTTATGTTACGCACGTTGGTAGGCAGTAATTACCACTAGGCGTAAACTGTAGGACAAGGATGCTCCGAATGCATCCAGCGTCCAAGCTATTTGGAACTTGTCGAAGGGGATGGCGAACTTCAGTTTACGGCGGGCCTTGTAGATTCTGCCTTGCTCTTAACGTTGCGTCGTTGCGTCGTTGCGTGAGACAAAAAATCTTCGCCTATTGAATGACTGCCGCATTGCGAGAAAGGCAAAAGAAGGTCTCACGCAACGGCGCAACGACGCAACGTAAAAGCGCAAGTGACGGGCGATACGGCAATGTCCAGGTTGGCTGTGACGGGCCTAGCTGGTTTTTTCCGTTCGAGTTGTTAGTGTTTTTCTGAAAACGGGAGAAAACCATGTCTGCAATAGCCAAATTATTTGCGTTTCGCCTCGCCACCCTCGGTATCGCGGCAATGTTTGCCTCCTCCGTCGTGGCGGCTACGACGGGAAGCTTGATCACTGCCTACAACGGCGGCATTGCCAGCGGCTGGAGTAATTGGAGTTGGGATAACGCCACGACCGTCATTAGCGACCCCTCAATGCTGGAATTAGGCACCGCTTCGGCACGGGTGGACATCGCCCACGCTTGGAATGGCTTCAGCCTCCACCGCGACACGGGTGACTTGAGCATTGCTTCGCTGTCCGCGCTGACGTTTTACATCAATCCAGGGTCAGCTTCAAATATTGTAAAAGTGGCGGCCCTTGCCATTACCCTGCAAAACGGCAGTGGTGTAGGCAATGCGGCTACGCTGGCTTCTTTTGCCTCACCGCCGCTTGCCGCAAACACTTGGTCCTTTATCAGCATCCCGGTCAAGACACTGGCCGGAAGCTTGACCACCATGAATCGCTTGAATCTGCAAGATTGGACAGGTCAGGGCAACGTCGTTTTTAATATTAACAACGTGGCTTTGGTTCCTGTTTCAGTGGCGACGGGCTGTCAGGCGTTGGCAGTGAATTCCGGGCTTTCCAACGGGGGCGTGAGCATCAACGGATTCTTAAACGACCAGTACACTTGGTATGACAGCGCCTGCAACTCCCGCAGTGTGGCCTTGGCGCGGAATGACACCAGCAAGGGTGGCAACGCTAAACAATTCACTTATGTGCTGCCGAACGGAACGGCACGGACGGTGAACCCGGGTTCCAATAGTGCGGCCGGGTTCGGTTATGTGGTTGCACACTTGGCGAACCCTTCTTTTGCCTACGCCTATGGTGCTGACGATTCACCGCTGGGTTCGGGTAATGGCGCAAGCTACCTCAAGGCATTTTTAGGCACTCACCACGCCATCCACCAGTTCACGCTTAATTACGTCCGCTACGGCTTGACCCAAGCGGCTGTCACCAATCATTCGATTGACCCTTGGACTTGGATTAACAGCACCAGCGATCCCTATCGTCAATATGTCAAAGCTTACAGCATGCCGGTTACTATTCAATGGATGTTCGCCACAGGCCGGAACTATCCGGTTTGGTCGGTGACGTTCGACTTGTCCCAAGCCCCCAACCAAGCGGTGGACTCTGATTTCCGCGCCCCTTACGGGGATATGAATGTGGACGGTGGCAACGGCACGGACATGGTTGGCGGTGTCGGCTGGGGGGATAAATTTGTGTTTGCCAGTGCGGGAAATCCGTTCACGATGAATAACGGCTGGGATTATTCCCAACTCAATCCCGGTGCGCCTTATGACTATTTATGGACATCGACTGTCGATGCCGAAATGGGCTTGGTGGGCACGCAACTCATCGCCAAACAAAACGCGGGGGGTTACAACAATTACCAGGCACGGGCGTGGCGCGGCAAAACCAGCGCGAACATGGGGCAGCAATGCGTGAATGACCAAGGGGCCGGCCCAGGGTATAACCACATCATGCCTTGCACCAGCGATTGGGCTTTCCAACTCATCCAGTACTCCGTTGCCAATGCAATGCAGACAACTACTGATAAACGTCTAGCCTGGGGTGCGGATTGGGGTTCCTTGGGGTACGGTTCTTTTAACAGTATTAACGGTTATGCGGTTAGCGGCTGGCCTAAAGTCAGTTACAGCGTCTACATCGTGTTTGACCCGCATTCCACCAACCCAACCCAGAACATTGCCAAGCAAGCCAAAACAGTGAGCCTAACCAGCTTGACCGCTAATGTTGGAACCGTGTTGACGCAGGGCATTGCCGGTGTCGGGCGCACTGACAACCAAACGTATAGCCCGGCCGGTTATAGTCCAATCTATGGAACTTGGGAGGTCAATGCAGCCAACAACAATGCCAGCCTGAGTTTTGCCGTGCCTAACACCGCGCCTGCCGCTTTGAATACGCCTATCATCGTCGTTCACAACTACACCCTAGCCACACCGCCTAAGGCCATAGCCCTAGATGGTGTGGTTTTGAATGCCAATACCGACTATTTTGTCAGCGTGAATCCATCGCAATCAGCACTTTGGGTCACGCTCAACAGGAGTCTGACCGGAACGCATGGCGTACAGATTGCCAACTAATGGTTACAACGCAGCGATATCGTCAAGAATTTGCTGAGCGTGGTTCTCGGGTACGACTTCCGGGTAATACAACACCACCTTGCCAGCCGAGTCGAGTACCCAAGTGACCCGCAGATGGCGTGGGCCGGACGGGCGCAGGATGCCCAATTCCGTACCTAAGGCTGCGTCTTTGTCGGTGACGAGTTCGAAGGCTAGGGAAAATTTTTCGCAAAAATCCGCGTGGGAATCGGCATCGTCAACGCTGACACCCAGAATGCGAATATTCTGCTTGTCGTAAGTTGGCTTAAGCTTTTGGAATTGATTGGCCTCTATGGTGCAACCGGGGGTGTCGTCTTTCGGGTAAAAATAAAGCACGGTGTATGCGCTAGCATCCAAGCTGACACTGCCTTTCGGGGTGGTCAGTTTTTCGATGGGGAAAATATCGCCGATTTGTGTCATTTGTCATCTCCAGGGGATAAAGCGTGGACTTGCAAGTTGACCGAACCATAAACCCGGCTTGCGCCAGAATCGGAATGCGGTGGGGTCATTCTTCACGACTTTGAGATTCATATCAAGCCCACGCAAATCAGGGAATACAGCGTTTAGCCACAGTCACATTCGGGTTTAAGTCCTAGATGGACTTTAAAATCCACATGACCTTAAAATTCCTGAAAACCCGGCTTAGAATTCTGATGATGGCTTCACACGTTTAAAATGGGCTATCAGAAGTTACCTCCAAAATGGAGACAGCCCCAAATAGGCTGACGTTTAACTGCTTTTTGGGATAGAATTAATAGGCACGGGAAAATCCTAGGTTTTGCGGTTAGCCAGTCCTCTGATCAACTCGGCAAGGCCAAAGGTAGACTTTGCCTACGCCGAAAACGTGAAGAATTTGTGATGCCCAGAAAAAAGCCGCCACCCCGAATGGCGGTGCAACGCTCAAGAAATAATGCAAAGCGACGGCTAATTGCCACACTGCCCACCGTGGAGTCGCGAATGGATTTGTCAGCGCGGGTGACATATGGCTGCTACTCCAAGCACAAATTTAACCCAACGGCCTACAAGCTCAGTCCTTATGCGGGTCAGGATGAGGAACGGACCTACTGCGACGAACACGCACATTTCGGTAAGGACAACCTCAAACGGATTCCCGCTCTCCTTGTACGCGGGGTGATGCTCGGACTCTGGTCAGATCAGATCAACGGGGATGCTCCAAGTTTGCTCTGGACTATTGACGAGAGCGGCTGGATATTTGAACTCCGCATTACCAATCTTGGCCAAGCTCAGTATCACGGCTACCCTGTCCTTCCTGACGATGCTTTTGCGAGGCATGTTTTGGTTAGAGCAAGGGAAGCTTTTAATAAAGAAGGCGAATTTGCCATAAATGAAGATCCGGGCGCACGAGCCGCGATAGCAGCAGCGGAGACTTTTTACAGATGACTATTTCAAAGTATTTTCAATTTTCTGCTGCCTGGCTGAAGGACAGCGACGATGTGGCGGGGATTTGCCTTCGTGTGGGAGGCAATGTCATCTCGCGAATCGCCGATACTAAAAAGGGGACGGTAAGAGACTACTTTCGAGCCTCCTCTACGAGCTTGGCGCTTTGGCTGGCAGATAATTGGTGGCGCTTACGCTGGGAAACAATCAGTGATTCTGGGCTTCCCTCTGTGGACTGGCGACTACGCCATGAATTGAATTCGGCGAGCGGGGGAGCACTTTGGCCTCCAGTGATGATTTTCAGCGTTGGAGATCGGATTGCATTTGCCCCAAGCGTCGGAAAGAGAGTGGTCGAAGGCCCTCAGTCTTATTTCCCATTCAAAATAGGCATGGTCGCTGCCGCCGAATACGAGCGGGAATTGGACAGCTTTTTTGATGCAGTTCTTGGGCATTGCGCAAAGACAGATGACGGCAATGCGCTAAAAATTTTGCTCAAGCAAATCACTACCGAGCGTAATGATCCCGAATTGGCAGGTTGGCGACGATTGGAAGCTTGTCTCGGGTTTGATCCTGATGCGGCACCAGACGAGGTTGTCAACGCATTAGTTGAGCTAGAAGAGATAGCAGGTGAGGACGGCGTGGAGGAAGCGGCACATGCAGCGCCCGGAACCGGCGCAGCTCAATCCTTGAGTTCGGTGATAGAAGCTACGCGGGAATCGAAAGTAGAAATTGATCTAAGTCTGGCAGATAGCCTTCAGCGTGACTGGAATTTGCCGAGCTACGCGAGTCCATGGGAAATGGCGGAAGCTGCTGCGACGGAGCTTCGATTCAAGATCGGTGCTACAAGAGGTCGTCTGGATCATACAAACTTCGCGGATATTTTCAAGGCGCGGTGGAATGATTTGAAATCGGCCACCGAGACTGCGAGAGAACTGCGATACGGAGCCCGAATTGGTGGCGAAACGAAGTATCGAGTAGCCTTACAAACTTTAACCTCAAAACCACATGACCGGCGCTTCGAGTTAGCGCGACAGTTTGGAGATGCTGTGTGGCAGAAAGATTCGGACTTTGGCATCGTAAGCCGATCGAAGAGCGACCGCCAGAAGTTCCAGCGTGCTTTTGCTCAAAATTTGCTGTGCCCTTTTGAACACCTCCAGCGAGAGATTGACGTGAACGATCCCACGCCCGAGGCGATGGAGATCGCTGCTAAGAAGTTCCTCGTTCACCCGTCTGTCGTCCGCAATCAGTTGGTCTATAAAGGCTATCTTCCGTTCGAGAATACCACTGAGGAAGCTGAGGCCGCTTAGCCTGCCTGCTAATCACGCCAGACGTTTGATCAAGGGCGAGTGACCCTGGCGAGCCGAAAAAGATACAGGCATTGCATGAAGTAGCCTTAGGACATCAAACCCCGAGCCGAACCTTGGCGATTTTACGTTTGCCGACTTGGGCAATATGCGTCCCGCCAGCTTGGACTAATAGTTTTTGATCCGAGACTCTCTCCCCGTCGAGTTTCACGCCACCTTGTTGAATCATGCGGTTGGACTCGGAGGTACTTGCCGTCAACCCCAAGTCTTTCAGCAATGCCGCAATGGGGTAGCCTCCTTGCGGGACGGCTAGAACCTGTTCTGCCAGGTCTTCCGGGATTAGCCCTTGTTTGAAGCGCGCTTCAAAGTTCTCCAAAGCTTGCCTAGCCGCCGTTGCGCCATGGAATCGCTGGACGATTTCCTGGCCTAAGCGCACTTTCACCTCGCGAGGATTGGACCCTGCTTCGCAAGCTTTTTTCCATTGCACGATTTCGGCCATGGAAGTGAAGCTCAGCAGTTCCAAATAGCGCCACATCAAATCGTCGGAAATGGACATGATCTTGCCGAACATCTCATCGAAGGGTTCGGCAATGCCGATGTAATTGCCCAAGGATTTTGACATCTTCTGCACCCCGTCCAAGCCTTCCAACAGTGGCATGGTCAGCACCACCTGCGGTTTTTGCCCGTATGACTCCTGCAATTGACGCCCCACCAACAGATTGAATTTTTGGTCGGTTCCACCCAATTCCACATCAGCCTTAAGGGCAACCGAGTCGTAGCCTTGGATTAAAGGGTAAAGGAATTCGTGGATGGCGATAGGTTGACCGGTTTTGTAGCGGGTGTTGAAATCTTCCCGTTCCAACATCCTCGCAACCGTGTGCTTGGCGGCCACTTGGATGAGTTCGGCGGGGCTCATGGCATCCATCCAAGTGGAATTGAACTTGATCTGGGTTTTCTCAGGGTCGAGAATTTTATATATCTGCTGCTCGTAGGTTTTGCCGTTTTCGACGACTTCCTCCCTTGTCAACGGCTTACGTGTCACGTTCTTGCCCGTGGGGTCGCCGATCATGCCGGTGAAATCGCCGATGAGGAATATTGCCTCATGGCCTAAATCCTGAAATTGCTTTAGTTTGTTTAACAGCACTGTGTGGCCTAGATGTAGGTCAGGGGCAGTGGGATCGAAACCGGCTTTTATCCGTAAAGGCCGGCCCTCGGCCAGCTTCTTTTCAAGTTCTTCTTCACGCAGGATTTCTTCCGCGCCGCGCCGTATCAGCGGCAATGACTCTTGTAGGGGCATTTATACACTCTATTTATTTAGGCATGAATCTTTTCGGACAAAACCTGAGTGAATCTATATAACGTGGGCGATTTGTCAAATTTATCCATATGAACATTGATTAAAGTAAAACTACTATCATTCATATCGGCTTTTGTTAGTGCTTCTTCCAGTTCAGCCTCTGTAGATACCTCGATTCCCAAACCACCGCCAAATATGATGGGTAACATATGATAGTTCCAGTCTTGAATATTGTTGAATTCCCCTTCTTGAAGATATCGCTGGGTGGTGTAACCCTCGTTGTTTAAAACAAATATCGTGGGCTTAAGCTTGTACTTGACATAACATGATAACTCATACCCCGTCATCTGAAAAGCACCATCTCCAACAATGATGACCGGTTTCATGTCGGGTCGCCTTATTGATACACCGATGCCAGCCGGTATTGCATAACCCATTGATGTATAATAAGCAGGCCCAAGATAAGAGGAACCCTTGGGAATTTTAATATCGACAGAACCAAATAAACTGTCTCCCACGTCGCAAACAACGACAGAATTTTCTTTTACAAAGCTATTTAACCTTTCAAAAAATCTTTTTACACTAATAGCTGCGTCGGGCTGGACTTCAAAACAAATAGGTTCTTTATGTTTAAATGAATTTCTAATTTCATTATTTACTAATTGTTCTGATAGGCTGTTGATAAACTCGCCAAGATCAATGTTATTGTAAAAATGATGCTTTATCCTTAAGGTGTCATGGGCAGCAAAAATGGTTTTTGATAAATCAAACTGTGCTGTTCCTAGGTTAGTGTCTGTATTTAAGGCACCCAATATAAAAATGCAATCAGAATGTTCAATATAATCCCTCACCTCTTCATCACCAAGCCTACCCATATACACCCCAATAAATTGAGGGTGAGATTCATCAATAATAGATTTTCCCAGAATGGTTGTCGCATAAGGACACCCTGCTTTTTCAAGCAGTCCGGTAAAAATCTCCTCCAATTTATAGCGCCTGATTTCCTCACCTCCTATTATTACCGGCTGCTTAGCCAGCTTAAACATCGCAAGTGCTTCATTGATTGCTTCTTGAAAAGTATTTTCATCCTTTTTATTCGGCGAAATAGGGTGATAGCTTGGCACAGCACATTTTGCGTCCAGCATATCCCTTGGCAATTCAATATAAACAGGTCTTTTATGCTCAATGCAAGCGCCAATGACTCTGTCAATTTCGTATGGGGCAGTTGCAGCATCCTCAAGCTGGCAGGATGCAACCGTTAATTCTTTAAAAATATTATATTGAGAATTCAAGTCTCTTACAGAATGGTGTAATAAATATTTATTATGACGTTCAGAAAGTCCTGGCGCTCCGCTGATGACAATTAAAGGTGCTTTTTCTGCATAAGCACCCGCAACAGCATTAACCGTATTTAGTCCACCAACGCAATAAGTTACGCATAGAACGCCCAAACCATTCATGCGTGAATAGGCATCTGCCGCAAAAGCGGCACCTTGTTCTGAACAAGTAGTAATTATATTAAAGTCACCGCATTTTTCCAGTTCCCCAAAAAATCTTATGACATAATCACCTGGTATCCCAAATATATCATATACGCCTTCCTTTTTTAATTTGTCAATTAGATATTGAGCAACAGTTGTCGTTTTTTGCATATTGACACCATTTGTTGGGTTATTGAAGCTTACGAGACCGGTATAACCTTGTCCTTTGATGGTGATGGCAAAAACCCCATACTGGCTTGAAGGCGGGGAGTGCAATTTTTGCAAAAATGGATTTTTTGAAACAGTTCAGAATTATCCCGTTGTACATGACAGTGCCTCTTGTAAGTGAAAAAAAGCCAAAACTGTAATCACTTATAGGCATAACTCGTACCAGTTCTCATGTTGAAAAAAGCCGGGCGGGTTTGGAACCCGCCCCTATAAATCGACATCCCGTGTCCTGTTTATAATGCATCAATAATTTGGGCCTTGGTCATCGTTCAGCCCACCAAATGTGGAGTGCGGCGACTTGTCGCCGCTTTCCGAGCCATGCGGCGACAAGTCGCTGCACTCCACAAACTCACCCATTGGGATGAACGATGACCAAGGCCGGTTTTTCCAGCCAGACGGGTGCGGGGTCTATTATGCACCAAATTAAGTCATTCATGCCCCGTCAACATCCTTAAGCCAACCCAACACCGCTTGCAAGTCGATTTTGCCAGTGGCCAGCAGCGGCATAGGATCCAGCAAATGGATCGAGCGGGGGAGATGCATCTCGCTGTAACCTTCCCTGCGGACATGTTCCAGTAATTGTGAGCGTTCTGCCCCTGGGTAGTCGGTGATAAGCAAAATTCGCTCGCCCTTCTGGACATCGGGCTGGCTTGCCGCCACATGCAGGTTCTCGGGCCATAGCCTCGCGGCTATCTCCTCCACTGCCGCCAAGGAAACCATTTCACCGCCAATTTTTGCGAAACGCTTAACCCGTCCACGGATGAATATATACCCTTCGGCATCGACAGTGACTAAATCGCCCGTGTCGTGCCACCCTTCCCCGAAAACCGAGCAGGGTGGGACTAATTTCCCAGGGTTCCCCGCAAGCAAATAGCCCAGCATGATATTTGGCCCCGCCACATGCAGTTTGCCGCCTTCAGGAATGCCTTCAACCCGTTCCAATTGATAACGGATGCCGGGCAATAGGCGTCCCACCGACCCGGCACGGAAATGCATGGGGGTGTTGGCAGAGAGCACTGGGCTAGTTTCCGTCACCCCATACCCCTCAACCAAACGAATGCCAAACTTGTCTGACCAGACCTTGCGTGTATCGGGCATCAACCTTTCTGCCCCCGCGAAAACAAAGCGGACGCTGTAAAAATCATAAGGGTGGGCGTGCTTGGCGTAACCGCCTAGAAACGTGTTGGTGCCAAACAGTATGGTCGCATTGATATCGTAGGCTACTTCAGGGATGATGCGATAGTGCAAAGGCGAGGGATAGAGAAAAGTAAACATCCCCGACAGAAGTGGGGTCAGTGTGCCGACGGTCAGCCCAAAGGAATGGAACAGAGGCAGGCAATTGAGCAACCGGTCGCTGGCATTCAAGTCGAGCTTGGCGACAAGCTGGTGGCTGTTGGCCAATAAATTGGCATGGCTCAAAACTACGCCTTTGGGCAACCCTTCTGAGCCGGAAGTGAATAGAATGACCGCAGGCTTTTCAGCTTCCCCGTTTCCTGTACTGCCGAATTGGAGTTTTAGGCTACCGAGCAGGGCTTTGATTTTGTCGATGACAGTCAACGACTCAGCCAAGTCTTCCAGAAAAACCACCCGCAGGGTACTTTGCAGCCGGGCCAGTTCGTTTTCCAATTTGGCCATTTCGATGAAGCGCTTGGAAGTGATAACGGTTTTGACCTGGGCGGTCACGCAGGCGGTCAGTAGATTATTGACGCCTGCCGTGTAATTCAGCATGGCAGGGATACGCCTTCGGCTGTTCAGACCGAAAAAAACCGCCACTGTGGGTACGATGCTTGGCAGTAGGACACCGACAGCCTCTCCTTCCGTGGACAGTTCAGCGAGTTTTCCGCCCAATGCCAGAATGCGGGTTATCAAGCCGTTGTAGCTGACAGGCTTGCGTTGCATGTCTTCCATGATGGTCCACCGACCACCGTGGATCTTGCGGGCATCCAGCAGTGCTTGGAACAAGGTGCGGTTGCGGTCAGCCGTGGAAAACACCATGTCGGTCATCAAATCTTCCATCATGGTCCCAAGCTTGACCCGGCGCTCGTCGCCTTTCAACTCACTAGGCAATTCCAGCCGTATGGGCGGTAAAATGTTCAGGGTGATGGCAGGGAACCAGCGCAAGCGCAGAATGCCACGCAGCCTGGAAAACGGCGTGTACTGCGCCCCGTCGATGCGCACAGGCAACACGCGCGCGTCGGCCTTGTCCGCAATCAAGCCCGCACCGTCGTAGATTTTCATCAGTGCCCCGGTCATCGTGATGCGGCCTTCGGGGAATAGCACCACCCGCCGATTCTCCCGCAGATGATGGGTCAGCGTTTTCACCGACATGGGGTTGCCAGTGTCCAGCGGCAGCACACGGGCGAACCGCAAGCCCGGCTTGATCCAAAACGACTTGGCAATATGGGTGTTGATCGCGAATGTCACGTCATCGGGCAAAAAAGCCCACAACAGCACCGGATCGAGGAAAGAAGCGTGATTGGCGACTATTAAAACCCGGTCGCCAGCCCGTTCCAGATTCTCCGCACCATGGATTTTGACACGGTAAAAAAGTGCCAGGATGAAGCGCACGAATTTTCTAAGCATACAGCGTTTTCAACATCCGTTAATTGGTTTTGCTCGTTCCCAATATCCCGCTAGGGAATAGGGTTTTTGAAGCTCCAGCTTTCCGAAGAACAGTCAAAGATTAAGGTTCCCTAGCCGGAGCTTGGAAACCAGCCAAACATATTGTATCTATTTGCCTGGCTGCTGGGAAACGTTCGGATCGGCAATGTTGATCCCGCGCTGGGCCAATGCGTTGACGATTTGAGCTGCGTTGGGGTTGCCTTGGTTGGCCAATTGTTTGGTTCCAGTCGCCACCGCCGATAGCGTCGCTTTGATCTTGTTAGCTGCCTGGATTTGAGGTTCTTGGCTAGTGATGGCGTTGATCAATCCATCACGCGTTTTTATCGTCTGAATCATTTGAAAGCTAAACCAGATGACCAAGGACAAGGCCATTAAAAATACCGGGAGTAGCCCTGTGACGCGGGTTTCGAATGGATTGCTTGGGTTTTCCGATGGAATATTGTTTTGCATAGTGTTTTATCTCGCTTTACCTTTGCTTGGCAGGGGTGGCTGGCTGCGTTTGGGGGGCGGATGGCTCGGCGTTCACTTTAATGCCTAGAGTGGCGAGCATCTGTTCAATCTGCTTGTCCCCCTTGCTGCCAACCGTAAAGTTTGCGAGCGTTTGAAGTATAGTGCGGTTAAGCCCGTCCAGTTCAGCCGCTTGCTGTATGGCAGCTTGACGGTTGTTGACTTCGGCTTGACGGTCTACATTGCCTTGAAAAAGCCAGGCATTGCCGATAACCAGCAGCAGAAGAATGCCGGAGAGACCGGTTGATAACCAATAGATAATGCGTGAACCCATATTGATCTCTGAAAAGTGTAAAAAAGCCTGTGGGGGCGGATGGAATCTCAAAAAACTACACCATTTTGGCAAAAAAAGGACGTACAAGCAAAGCCAATGTTTCACAGCAATTCTCATTTTGGCATGACTGGCGCATTTTTGGTGGACTAGGTGGTCAAACCGAGTCGGTCTCGAAGGTATATCCTAGACCCTGGCATACCTCCAAGACCGACTCGGTTTTCCCCATCCTTCGGCTTATGCCTTGTGAGAATTGCTCAATGTTTCATCGTAACCAATATTATTCGGATTTAAAATGCCCTTGTCCAAATTGATTCCTGGAAAGCAGGGCGCAAATATGGTCGCGCTGCAATTGATACAGCCAAACGCCTAAAGCCGATGCGCCGACGGTGAATCCAAATAGAAACAGGCTTGCACCCTGTCGGGGAAGCATGCCCCTAAGGATTTCAAGTAATAGCGAGATTCCTCCGCTGTAAACCACTATGCGAAACACCCAGGGTCGAAAGTCGCCGGTATTCCGGCCTTGCAATTCGGCCAAAACATATCCCAACAACAGGAAGGCAGTGACATGTTCGAGGGCAAGAAAAACATGGTTTTTATTGGCAATGACATCGGCTGGCAGCAGGGCAATCATTCCCTGCCATTTTAACGCCGCGAAATCGAACGGCCAGAGCGAGGAAAGCAGGATGAAGGCTGCAAACAGTGGGAGAATCTGGCGAAGCGTGAGCCATTCGAAGCGGCGGTCATTGTCTCCTTTTAGCCTCCGTTCGGTCAACAGGCTGCGCAACCAAGCCGATCCCAAGGCCACTATGATGCCTACGATGACTATTTCCGGTTGGTGGATGCCGATTGGAATTAACGCGATCAATACCCAAAGCAAAGATGCAAGGTAAGGCAATAGACCAAAGCCTAACAGTTCAGTCCCTCCTACCTTTTCCTGGGAGCGCGGCCATCTTAGCCGCCATTCCTGCGGGCGGGACGCCCACGCTCCTAGTGAGGAGTGAACGGTTACGCTAAAGCCCCTGGGTGCTGCAAAATAGGCGGCGTGGACAGCCCCTAGGATGTTGCCCGCCATAGCCGCCAATGGCAGGGCCAACCAGCCGCGCAGACTGTTATTGCCAGAGGCAAACCCGGTTGACCAAGCCAATGGGACGAGTAGATAGACTAGCCCCATCAGCGGCAAATCTAGCGTCAGTGTGGGCAGCGCATTTCTGCCATTGCCACGGCGCGCCACGAAGGCGTGAATGACCGCGCCGAACCCGCATCCCAAGGTGTTGCAAGCCACATCCATCAACGATGAGTAACGCGATGCCTCAAAAAGCTGCACGGTCTCGATGGAGGCACTGAAAGCCGCGCCGAATAGCAGTGCCCGCCATAGACCCAACGGCGCACCCTTTGGACGGGAGAGTTGGAAGATGAACCCCAACGGGACGAATAACACGATATTAAGTAGAAGATCGGATGTCGTCCAGTCATAAATGAATCCGTGCAGCGGCGTTAGGGCAAATCGAAAGGGGGACAGGGTGATGATCGCCACCATGGCAATCAGATAGCCAAGCACGGCCCGGCCCAGCCGTCTGCCGGTCAAGTCAGCCGAGCGCCGGAGGCGGCGCGGCATTGAGGGTTTGGGGCGGGTTGTCATGAAACTACTTGATTTAGAAGCACGTATCATTTTTTTTGCTCGTTCCCAAGCTTCAACTCTCATCAATATACACAAGTGCCGATAAGCTTTAAAACACCGTCATATCGGCATGGATGCCGATATCCAGGCCATGGACGGTATCCAGTCGGTTGCGCAAGTGTTTGATTAGGTGATATCCAATAAAGAACATCCCATCCAAAGGCCAAGCTGGGGCTTGGCGCTCCCAGAAGGAACGCCAAGCCCCAGCTTGGCAAGGTGATTTGCGGAGGAGTTGTTCGTGATTTTCGTGGACAATTTATTTCGGTTTTTATCGTTCCCACGCTCCGGCGTGGGAATGCAGCCTTTATCGCTCCTGCGGTTCGATGCCTGATGCCGGACGTGATATGTCATCCCGTCCGAAACGTTTTGTGCCGTGCCAGATGCCGTCGTTTTGCCCAAAACCTTAGCGACGGGGTTTCAAACCCCGTCGCGCACAAGTTTCTGCTCGTTCCCAAGCTCCAGCTTGGGAATGCGGTCTTGAAGCTCCAGCTCCCTGATCAACGGTCAACGAACAAGCTGGAGCTTGTAAGACATGGGTTCCCAAGCAGGAGCTTGGGAACCAGCAAAACGCAGAGGAGTGCCAGGTGAACGTCTATTCCTACGGAGCAACGAAAGATGGGTTGAATGTCCATGACAGTCTCCCGTTATCATGCAATTGTTGAAAAAGGCAATGTTTGCGGGAGGCCCGCCACGGCCCCGCTCAATCCTGGCCTACCGCCGCCGGCTTCTGGCGAAGCTGGTGCGCATAGGCCGGTCAGGTTGCCATGCGTGCTCAAAGGCGACAGTCGGGGGTGCGGTGCAGGGCCACAGGCTCATGTTGGGCGCGAAGTTTAAA
>QJPH01000394.1 GCA_003242955.1 Candidatus Methylumidiphilus alinenensis | reverse complement strand
TAGGGCGCAACAGGCGTGTTCCGTCGTTTTGACAACGTCTTTTGTTGACCGTCAAAACGGCCTATGTGCCATTTTTTTCACCGCTAGGAGTCCCGATTTGCATTCATGTACAGCGTTTTTTCTTAACAAAGGAAAATAATAAAGGACACTCATTCAAACTATCCTGTGTGTCTGTGCTTTGCAAAATGGTATAACCCAACAAGTAACTATTCGATATTAAAAACGCTGTAAGCCATGCCATTCACTGCTGAAGATGCGCAATTCATGGCGCAAGCCATCAGACTAGCCGAGCGAGGGATGAATTCCACGCATCCCAACCCACGTGTCGGTTGCGTTTTGGTGCGGGATGGAGCAGTCGTTGGCGAAGGATGGCATGAATGGGCGGGTGGCCCTCATGCCGAAGTGTTGGCTCTGCGCGACGCAGGCGATGCGGCGCGGGGGGCGACAGCCTATGTCAGCCTAGAACCTTGCAGCCACTATGGACGAACCCCGCCTTGTGTGGATGGGCTGGTCGCTGCCGGGGTAAGCCGGGTGATTGCCGCTATGACGGACCCGAATCCACTGGTTTCGGGCAAGGGCATGGAAATATTGGCGGCGGCGGACATTGAGACTGCCGTAGGCTTGCTGGAAGCAGAGGCCAAAGCACTCAATCGCGGTTTTTGCAAAAGGATGGCAACGGGCATGCCTTGGGTAACCAGCAAATTGGCGATGAGTTTGGACGGGCGGACCGCCCTGGCCTCTGGTGAAAGTCGCTGGATTACCGGGCCCGAAGCCCGGCACGATGTTCACCGATTACGCGCACGTAGTTCCGCCATCCTCACCGGGATTGGGACGGTGCTGGCCGATGACCCTTTCTTGACAGCACGTTATTCTCAACCACCTCTCACCGACCCTCTCCAAAAGGGAGAAGGGATTCAAGGCATAGCCGCAGAGCGTCAACCGGCGCGTGTCGTGGTGGATTCACATTTCAGGTTGCAGCCGACGGCAAAGCTTATCGCCCAACCGGGTCGAACTTTGGTTCTTGGGCTGCAAACCGAGGCTAGGGAAGCCGAAAAACTGCGGGATGCGGGTGCTGAAATCCACCTTTTACCGGCTGGTTTGGACGAAAGGGTCGATTTGAATGCGGCGATGGAACTGCTGGGCCAGCTAGAGTTCAACGAGGTCATCGTAGAGGCGGGGGCTACGCTCAATGGGGAATTGTTACGGGACGGACTCGTCGATGAATGGGTGGTTTATCTAGCCCCCTGCGTTCTGGGAGACCGCGGCAGAGGCTTGTTCCATTTGCCGGATTTGGAGCGTATGTCTGACCGTTATGAAATGAATTTAAAGGACGTGCGGCGGGTGGGGAAGGATGTGCGGATGATATTATGCAAGTAATGTGAAGCCCGGTACAGCGTTTTCAACATCAGATAATGACTTGATGGGGCTTGTTGTTTTTAAAGCATTCAATTAATGAACCATTTTGATGTTAGTCATTATTTTTAGTTTTATGTTAAAGATGAAAACGCTGCAATTTGACAGTGCTGTAGCGTTGATTGAGTCGGAGCGTCCGGCTTAATCAGGGTTTTGTGGCTCCGTTTTGTAGATGTGAGAAGGCCTTGATCATCGTTCAGCCCACCAAGCATGGAGTGCTACGGACTCACCCAATCGGGCTGAACGATGACCAAAGCCTGTGAGAAAGAAGCACCGTCATTCCGGCATGGACTGCCGGAATCTAGGTTCCAGGGATGGCGAGACTGGTTGGGGCATGGTCACTCGCTGTTTACAAAAAGGGGTGATTGAAAAAATATCTGGCACAACCATACGCCCTATCAAGTAACCATTTGATGTTGAAAACGCTGTTTAGTGAATTACATGGGAAAAATCACCCGTTTAGAACTGGAAAACTTCACCTGCTTCGCCAAGTTGGATTTGGAATTTTCCGATGGCGTGAATGCGTTTATCGGCGTGAACGGAACCGGCAAGACACATATTTTGAAAGTGCTGTATGCGGCGTGTGCGATTACGGTGGGGGAGGGAAAGGATAAGCATTATGTGGATAAGCTATGTAGTGTGTTTTCTCCTTTAGGTGGTGACTATCAACGTCTTTACCGTCGTCCTGTAACGAGTAATGCTGTAACTAGCATTGTCATTACTAGAGACAATAATCAGAAACTGACAACAGTTTTTCCAGGTAGGAAGGAAAAAATTTATTTTCTACCAACTGATGATTTGTCATGGTCGAACGATGCCTTGGAAAGCGTTTATATACCAGTCAAGGAAATGTTGACCCATGCCCCTGGGTTCCTCTCATTGTTCGCCAAACGTGAAATATCCTTTGAAGAAGTTTTTCGCGATGTCCTGATGGAAGCCTATTTGCCTAAGCTGAAAGAATTGCCAAATCCAACCTATGAAAAATTGCACAAAGAATTAGGCAAGGCAATAGGTGGTAAGGTGATCATCAGAGGCGAACATTTTTTCTTGAAGAACAAGCAAGGTGAATTTGAGTTCAGCTTATTGGCCGAGGGTGTGCGTAAATTGGCTTTGATTTGGTTATTGGTTCAAAATGGCTCATTAAATCCTGGAGCGGTTTTATTTTGGGACGAGCCTGAGGCTAACCTGAGTCCTTCATTGCTTGGCTTAGTCGTCAAAACATTGTTGGAATTGCAGCGCCAAGGTGTGCAGATTTTTTTGACGACGCATAATTATGTGTTGCTTAAGGAATTTGATTTGCGTAAGAAGAAAGAGGATGCTGTTCACTATATCTCGTTGTTTCGAGATAAAGACTCCGATCCGGTTTCCTCACACTCTACAGATGAGTATCTATTTATAAGTCCAAACGCCATTGCGGGAACATTCAGTGATCTTTATAAGCGTGACATAAGCCGCGCATTGCAAGGAAGCAAGTGATGGTGATGCGTGAAAATGAGCTTGAATTTGATTTTCTCGATTTGCCATCAGAAAGGTTGGATAACAAGGATAAAGCCCAGCCTCAAGGCTTGCAGCTTGTCGATTTCCTAGTTGAAGAACCAGATCGTTTGATAATGGTTGAGATTAAAGACCCATCCTGCAAACCTAAAGGAAACGATGAAAAGGCGTTAGCTGACATCAAAACGCAACGCCAAAAATTTGTTGCCAAAATCAATAACGGTGACTTGATTAACCATGAACTAGCACCTAAGGCAAGGGACAGTTATACCTATATCCACTTAATGGCAAGAGATGTAAAGCCTATTCTTTATGTGTTTGTGCTGGGTGCCGACAAGCTTTCCCTTGAGGATTCCAGCTTGATTCAGTTAAGGGCTGATTTGCTTACCCGGCTTCGCCAAGAGGCTGATAAACCTTGGGCGAGGAAATACGTTGTTGATTGCCTGGTTCTGACTGAGAAAACCTGGCCCTTGGCTTTTCCTCAATACGCCCTAACTAGAATTTCTTAACCACCTTCGATTTAATCCCGTGCATTAACCAACCATGTTCACCGGCATCATCCAATCCATAGGCAAAATCAGCCATATCCAACCCAAAGGCGGGGATTTCAGGCTTACCCTCTCAACCGGCAAGCTACCTTTGGCGGACGTGAAATTAGGCGACAGCATCGCCGTCAGTGGCGTATGCCTGACAGCCGTTGAACTCGGTGACGGGCAGTTTAGTGCCGATGTATCCCGCGAAACTCTAAGCCGCACGACCTTAGGCAATATGAAAGCCGGTTTCCGCGTCAATCTGGAATTGGCGTTGACCCCGACGACCCGGCTCGGTGGGCATATCGTCTCCGGCCATGTCGATGGGGTCGGGGAAGTGGTCCAGCGCAGTGCCGATGCCCGTTCGGTGCGTTTTGTCATCGAAGCCCCGGCCAATCTGGCAAAATATATTGCGGAGAAAGGTTCCATCTGCGTGGATGGCGTTAGCCTGACCGTCAACGGGGTGGATGGTAAACGCTTCGATTTGAACATCGTCCCGCATACCCTGGCCGAGACGACTATGGAAGAATTCCAGCCGGGCCGAAAAGTCAATTTGGAAGTGGATTTGCTTGCCCGGTATTTGGAACGTCTATTGTTGGGTGAGAAAGCGGCTTGTTCTTCTGGGGGAGTCACGGAGGAATTGCTTGCCAATAGCGGCTTTATAAAATAGCATCAAGATGGACAAGGTGGACATAATCAGGCTATTGTCATCAAGGGAGATAACAATCAAGTCAATCACACTATTGACGCAAATATAATAAATCTTTCTAAATTGGACGCTGAATTTATGCTGCAATTTCAGAGAAGATTCAATAATTTAATTGATGATCTTGTCAAAGCAGAAACCCATCATCAATTTATCTTAGCGCATGAAATTACTATAAGAATTCATCAGTTAGGTTTTGAACTCACACAAACAAAAAAACCAATATATGAATGGGTCGGTATAATGATGAAACAGAGTTGCGGGGTTTGTTCCGCGCACCCAGCGGATGGAATGTGTTGCGAGTCTGACGATCTAGGTGTGAAATCAATCGACGCAATTACAAGCGTAACCGTTCAGCCCCCCCTGCCTTTTCCTGGGAGCGCGGCCATCTTGGCCGCAATTTTGGCGGGCGGGACGCCCGCGCTCCCAAGGGGGGCTGAACGGTTACATTACAAGCAGCTTTCAAAGCATGTCTGATCTTTTAACAGAAAAAATCAAATGACCTTCATAACCAAGCACAAAGAAAGGGAATGATAAAGCATGATTGAATCCCCATGCGTCTACATCGAAACCTCGATTGTAAGCTATCTTACCGCACGGGACAGCCCATCTTTGGTAGGCGCAGCGCGTCAGTTGCTAACGCGGCGGGGGTGGGATAGGCGATATGAGTTTCGCTTGTTCGTGTCCGATGTCGTACTTCGCGAATGCTCCGCTGGTGATTCTATCGCAGCCGCTCGTCGGTTGGACTCGTTGCTTAACTTAACGTCGCTTGCCACGACCGAACAATGCGCCGACATTGCTGAATCCCTGATAACGAGGAAAACTTTGCCATTGAAGGCGGTTGAAGATGCCTTGCATATTGCTGTTTCCACTGTCCATGGTATGGACATATTACTGACATGGAATTGCAAACACATAGCCAATCCTATCGTGCAAAAGGCAATTGCCAGTTATCTCGAAACGGTTGGATTATTGCTTCCATTCATTTGTACCCCTGAAGAATTACTTGGAGAAGACGATGCGTGACGAGATTATTGATGAAGTACATGCAATTAAAGAATCTCTAGCCGAAGAATTTGGTTTTGATGTCCGCCGTATTTTCGAGGACATTAAACGCTCCGAAGTCCAAACCGAATTGGAAGGCTGGCATCATATTCAGCCAGCGGAGGTTTTGGCTGAGTCGGCATTTCGAAGGACTCGTTTTGCCCATCATTGAATTACTACCTGATGTTACGCATTGTGCCGTTGAAGCTCAAGATATAGGCCGGAATAAGAACCTAGCGTTTATTGCTCTTAACGTTGCGTCGTTGCGTCGTTGCGCCTTTGCGTGAGAAAAAAGTCTTTGGTTGGTGACATGAGCAAACCATACTATGAAAGAAGCAAAAAGAAGGTCTCGTCGCAACGACGCAATGTAAAAGAATATAATTTTTGCATGGTTCCCACGCTCCTGCGTCACTGCCATCAAGTTAAGATGCATTAAGCATGAAATCAGCATTTGACGGAACGCCAAGCCCCAGCTTGGCGCGGTACACCCTGATGCCAAGCTGGG
Organism: Candidatus Methylumidiphilus alinenensis; assembly: GCA_003242955.1. GTDB lineage: Bacteria > Pseudomonadota > Gammaproteobacteria > Methylococcales > Methylococcaceae > Methylumidiphilus > Methylumidiphilus alinenensis. The sequence continues at coordinate 26,333 of QJPH01000394.1, read as the reverse complement.
GCTTGGCGTTCCGATTAAACGCTTAACTTAATGGGAGTGACGCTGGAGCGTGGGAACGATGGCAAGATGAGTGAATGTGGGGTTTCTTTGGTACAGCGTTTTCATCTTTATCGAGTAATATAATAATGACGTAAAATAAGACATTGATTTAGCTAAAAAACTTACCCTACACAAGACTCATTAACTAAGCTTGGATGTTGAAAACGCTGGTTGAAAACGCTGAAATGTTGAAAACACTTTAATGAATACCATAGAAGAAATCATAGAAGACATACGCCTAGGTAAAATGGTCGTCATCATGGATGACGAGGACCGCGAGAACGAAGGCGACCTGGTTATGGCCGCCGTCCACACCCGCCCGGAGGATGTCAATTTCATGGCTCGCTATGGGCGGGGCTTGATATGCCTGACCCTAACCCGCGAGCGTTGCCAGCAATTACGGTTGCCGTTGATGGTGAATGAAAACAAAACACCGCATTCCACCAATTTCACCGTTTCCATTGAAGCGGCGAGTGGCGTCACCACGGGCATTTCCGCCGCCGACCGGGCGCGTACCATCCAATGTGCAGTGGCTGCGCACGCCAAGCCTGATGATTTGTTACAACCTGGGCATGTGTTTCCGTTGATGGCCCAACCCGGCGGTGTGCTGAACAGGGCAGGCCACACCGAGGCGGGTTGCGATTTGGCAAGGCTGGCTGGTTGTGAACCGGCAGCGGTGATTGTTGAAATACTCAACGAAGAAGGTTCAATGGCGCGCCGTCCCGAATTGGAATTGTTTGCCAAGCAACATGGCCTGAAGATTGGCACTATCGCTGATTTGATCCATTACCGCATCCAAAACGAACAAACCATAGAGCGCATTTGCTCCTGCGAATTTCCCACCGAATTCGGTCATTTTCGTCTCTATGCCTACCAAGATCGGATCGACAACAACTTGCATTTGGCACTGGCGATGGGACAGGTTTCAGGTGACGAGCCTGTGCTAGTAAGGGTTCATGGTAGGAGTTTGCTATGCGATTTGTTCAGTGGCAAACGTGAAGAAACAGCCTTTCCATTGCGCAAGGCCATGCAAAAGATCGCCGAAGAGGGACGGGGCTTATTGGTGGTCATTCGCAAGGAAGAAGGCAGCAAATCCCTAGTGGAGCGCATCCACCAATACAGCATGGAAGACATCGGAGTGGAACTTCCCCATGCGGAGGAAGCCCACGATGACTGGCGTACCACCGGCACGGGTGCGCAAATATTGGTCGATTTGGGGGTGCGCAAGTTACGCGTCATGGGTTCGCCAAAAAAATATTTAGGGTTGTCCGGGTATGGGCTGGAAGTGGTCGAGAATGTGGCTTTTGAGTGATGCAGCGTTTTCAACATCATAAATTACTTATTGAGTTATATGATTTTGCGCGGCGTAATCCGGGAGAATCTGGCTACAACCCGGATTGCGCCGCAAGCGGCTCCATCCGGGCTACGGCTTACACAACTGCGTAACAACAGTTATTAAGATGAAAACGCTGTAGATGAGCAATGAGATTTTACTTTCCGTAGCAAACCTCCACGTCGCCTTTCGCCAAGGTTCGGAATGGGTGTCTGCCGTCAATGGCATCAGTTTCGACATCCGGTTTGGCGAAACCTTTGCGTTGGTGGGCGAGTCGGGTTCTGGCAAGTCGGTGACGGCTCTGTCAGTACTGCGGCTGTTGCCCTTGGGGGGTAGGATTCTACAAGGTTCGGCTAAACTGGACGGGTCCGATTTATTCAAACTTCCAGAATATGAACTGTGCAAAATTAGAGGGCGGCGCGTTGGGGTGATTTTTCAAGACCCAATGAGTTCATTAAACCCGGTTATGACCATTGGCCAACAAATCGGCGAAGTGTTGCGTTTGCATTTTGGGCTTAAAGGCGCGGCGTTGAAATCGCGTACCGTCGAACTGTTGGAACAAGTGGGAATGCCGCGACCATCAGAGCATTTCGACGAATACCCGCACCAATTCTCCGGCGGCATGAGGCAGCGGGCAATGATTGCCATTGCCCTAGCGGGTGAGCCAGACCTGCTGATCGCCGATGAACCGACGACGGCTTTGGACGTGACCATTCAAGCGCAAATTTTAGCTTTGTTGAAGCGTCTGCAACATGAAACGGGTATGGCCTTGTGGCTTATTACCCACGATCTTGGCATTGTCTCGACCATGGCTGACCGTGTGGCGGTGATGCGTAAAGGGGAAATCGTCGAGGCGGCCGAAAGCGGGCCGTTTTTTGAGCGTCCGCAACATCCCTATAGTTTGCAATTATTTGATGCCCGTCCAAGATTGGAGAGTTGTTTGGGCCGCAAACAAGCAGACACCTCGCTTTCCCCCTTATTGGAGGTGCGTGATTTCAAAGTATATTATCCGATCAAAAAGGGCTTGTTGCAACGCGTCGTCGATCATGTGCGGGCTGTGGATGGAGTCTCTTTCTGTTTGTCGAAAGGACAAACCCTGGCGTTAGTGGGAGAGTCCGGGTGCGGCAAGACAACGCTGGGCAAAGCCATGCTCAATCTTATAGATAGCTCGGGGGGGCAGGTGTTGTTCGATGGGATGGATGTGACAAAGGCATCAGGCGAAGCCCGCCGCAGGCGATGTGGCGAAATGCAAATAATTTTCCAAGACCCGTTTTCCTCAATGAATCCGCGCATGGTGGTGGGCGACATTATCGAAGAAGGCATCAAAGCCTTGCAGCCTGAATCGACAGAACAACAGCGGCGGGAAAGGTCGGAGGAATTGCTGGCGGCCGTGGGTTTGGAGAAGGCGGCGCGGATGCGGTATCCGCATGAATTTTCGGGTGGGCAGAGGCAGCGCATCTGCATCGCCCGTGCTTTGGCTGTAAACCCTAGGCTCATCATTTGCGACGAACCGACTAGCGCACTGGATGTTTCGGTGCAGAAACAAATTATTGGCCTGCTCAAAGAATTGCGCAAAAAACAGGGTTTAAGCTATCTTTTCATCAGCCACGATCTCGCCGTGGTCGCTGAGTTGGCCGATTTTGTGGCGGTGATGCGCGGCGGCAAGATCGTTGAAATTGGCCGGGTCGAGCAGGTGTTGTTCTCTCCCGCGCAAGACTACACACGGAAGTTGTTACAAGCCGTGCCGGGGCGGGCGAGTAAGCAAAGATAAATTTTCAGGCTATCAGCTTAAGGCGGGACAGGTGCAAAGCTTAACCGTTCGCCCTGAGCTGCGAGCCAGTCGAGCAGTCGAAGGGTGGACGGTTAAGCCGTTCATGGTTCGACAAGCTCACCACGAACGGCCTTGAACTGCCCCGCCTTAAGTTGGTAGCCAATTTTCACGCAACGGCGCAACGTTAAAAGCAGAAGTGATGGCAACCCCCCCTCACTCATGCGCTCCCAATTCCATCTTTGTTGGCACGTTCCCGTCTTTTCCATCGGAGACGGATTCGGCCTTGCCCGCGACCACCCGAACCGGGTCGTAACCCGGCTGGCTTGCAAGTTCCTTCAGCACTACTTTCATGCGTTGGTCGGCTAGGGCTTCCAGTGCGCTGTCAGGCAGTGGCTCAGACTCCACCAGTTTTTGATACGCCTTTTCGTAAAAATTTGTATCTTCACTGGCGCGGCCTAAAAGTGCAGAGACCCCATGCACTCGTGTAGGCTTATGTCCTGCTGATTTTTCAAATTCGGCCTGCACGTCATCCAGAAAATTCGCGCCGCCCCGTTTGTCAGCCAAGTCTTCCAAAGCCTTTTGGGTTTTCACGTCACTGAATGGCAGTGGTTCAGTCCCGTCACCGCCGTCGTTCCCCAATTTCTGGGCCACGGCTTGTCGTATGCGCAAAGACCGCATTGCCTCACCGTCAAGCTTGGTGTCGAAACCGCCTTTCAAGGTCAATTCCACCGTGGGGCGTTGCGCCAATGCCTTTGCAACCTCTTGTATTTTCTCCCGTTCTGGCGGTGGAAGCGCGTCGATTCCGGGAGGGAACAACACCGAGCCTAGGTCTTCACTCGCTTCAATTCCCAGCAGCGAACCTATGGCGCGGAATGGCGCAGTCACGGCGGTCTTTATCAAGGTCACGAAGGCATCCCATAAAAGTGGGCCATAGGCAAATGTAGGATTGTCCACATCGCCTTCTATCGGCACGGTGGCATTGATTTTCCCATCGCCGTCTTTCAGCAAGGCAATGGCCAAATCCAGTGGCAGGGATGTGGCACCGGGGCTTTCCACCTTTTCTCCTAAGGTGAATTGATCCAGCATAATTTTGTTCTCGCTTTTGATCTGGCCGTTTTCAATTTTATATAGCAAGTCCAAATTCAGCTTGCCGGAGGTGATTTTCCGGCCTGCGAAGGTAGCGCTATAGGGTGAAAGCGAGGACATTTCCACATTGCGGAAGATCACTTTGACATCGCTGAATGCCTTGAATGCAGAGGGAATCAGCGTCCCGTCCACTTTGGCCTCGCCAAATTCTTCGACGCGCCCAGTAAATTTTAGTGTGCTGCGGCTATTGGGTGTAGTCGTGATGTCCGTCGCTGTCCCTTCGAAATCATGGACGCGAGTGGAGAAAGGAATTACTAGGCTTATATCACTGAAGTCGATTATGCCATTGTCCAAGCGAACACGCTCCACCTTGACAGGAAAGGGTTTTGAGGGTGCAGGGGTGGTTTTTTGCGGCTTCGATTTAATTTTTAGTGCAGTAGCCTCTTCTGCCTTTACCGTCTCTGGTTTGGAAACGGGTTGGGCCCTGAAGGCCGAGGCAAAGTTGTTGGACTTGTCCTTGGCTATGGCGATTTTGATACCCGGTTCAAGGATGCGGACTTCTTTAATATTAAGGCGATCAGGTTTTAGTCCGAAGTCAATGCCGTTGACGGCAAGTGATTTCCAAGACAGCAAGCGTTGACCGCCTATCGCTTCCTTTAGCAGCAAATGGCCGACTCCTAATGTGCCTGTTGCTTTGATGGCCGGGTCGGTGTCGTTCTGGCGAAAACCCACTTGCAGATTGCTGGAGAAATCCGCGCTGTCCAGTTTGAGCTTGGCAAACTTGGCGACCAAGGGCTGCAAAGGTGCAAGATTGAGCTTGTCGGCTTGCACCTTGGCATCGGCACTGTTGCCTGAGGCAAATGCCTTGCCTTTTATTGCCAGCGTGCCTCCCTGCTTGATTCTTATCTTGGCATCGACATTGATCGGGTTTTTGCCGGGGTAGTTGATGTTGCCCAAGTTCAAGTCTATGCTGTCGGCATCGTAGGCGATAACCGATGAAAACGTAGTGTCGCTGTAAGCCAGCTTGAATCCTTGCAAAGCAAAAGCCTTAAGCGCGACATGCCAAAGGGGCGGGGCAGGGGGGGGCTTTCCTTTTGCGGAGGCAGGCTCGGAAGTGGCATTTGTTCCGGCTTTGGGCGCGAAGATTTCTGCCAAACTGATTGTGCCATCAGCATCACGCAGGATTTGAGTGCCTCCGCCTTTGAGTGCGATCTTGTCGATGCCCAAGTCATGCTTTTCCAAATCCAGCCGTCCGCCTGCCACCTCCAAACTGTCCCAGCCTAGCAGCGGAGTGGCTTTGCCGTTTTCGTTCAATTGGATATCTTTGACGGATAGGTTTAACTTTTCTAAATGGGCCTTGGGTTCATCCAGGCCGACCTCCGCTTTGGCGGCAAAATTCAGCCCGATTCCGCCAATGGAGGCGACATAAGGCCGGTTGCGGCTGGCATCGGCATAGCGAATGCCCAGTTCCGCCAATTTGAATGCGCCAAGTTCCAGCCGCCAAGGCACAGTCGTAGCTGTATCTTTGGCAGGTTCGCTTACGGGGGCTGGGTTTTCGGGTTTCTTCGGTTTGGCGAGATGTTGCCAATTCAGTCCGCCTTGCTCATCCAATGCCACTTGCAGCAAGCCTTTCTCGATAACCGATGAGGGTAGCTTGATAATATGGTTGTTTAAGTCAAACCCCGCCCCGTCTAGTTGGAAGTTGCTTAGCGTAAACAACGGTTCAGGCGCGGCATCCGGTCCAGTCTCGGCGATTTTGATATCCCCGATAATCAGTTTGATACCGTGGGCTATGACTTGTGGCTTGTCCGCGCCGACTTCCGCTGTGGCGGCAAAGTCTAGTCCGAGGCTGCCTAGGGTGGCGGCAAAAGGAATTTGGCTGCTAGCATCGGCATAAGCGATGCCTATTTCCTCTAGCTTCAAAGCGCCTAACTCGACGTGCCATGGTGCCGATTCTGTTGCCGCTACACCTGATGGTGCGGGTGGGGCAGGGGGCATCTGGGTGGTTTGCGGGGCGGCTATCATAATGTTTTGCCAATTCACACCCCCTTGACCATCAACGGTCACTTTGATTTGGCCTTTCTTAATGACATTGTAAGGCAGCTTGACACTATGCTGGCCTAGGTCAAACTCTGCCTTATCCAGTTCGAGGGTATCCACATCCAGCAAAGGCTCTGCCGCGTCCGCCAAGGCTAGATGAAGTTTGGTCAATTTGCAGCCGATCTTACTGAGGTTCAATTCTTGCTTTTCCTGTTGCAAGCCAAAGCGGTAATGCGCAGTCAAAGATAAGGCCCCGCCCGGGTTGGCAAGATTAAGCCGGTCATGGATCAATTTCCATGCGGAGGCCAAATTGAAATCTGCCAGCCTGAAATCGCCTTCGGCCCGGATCGGCTCCAGTGTGAAATGCCCATCCCAGTGTAATGCGCCCCCTCCTTCTAGTAGTGCGTCCAATTCAAGGAATCCATTGCGGTTCGGCAGGGTGGAAATATCGTCCAATTCTAGGTTGAGTGGGCTTAGGGTTTGGGTGTTAGCCCTTCGTGTGTATTCCACAGCCCCATCCTTTAGCGCAAAATGCTTTAGCAGGAACCGAGGGGGATGGCCGGCAGGCGGCGGGGGTTGTTCGGTCTGAGGTAGCGAGTCGGCAATTTGGGTCAGATTGAGTGTGCCTTGGTCATCCATCGCCACATGGATATTTAGCCCTTCCAGTATTAAGTCGTGGAAGATCCATGCCCGGTGGAAAAGGCTTTCCAATTCGAAGTCAATGACTAAATGGCGCAACCCAACTATCGGTAGTCCGTCGGATTCCTTAAGGGCGAAATCCTCCACGTCGAACTTAAATATAAACGGATTAAAATGCACCGCCTTGACAGAAGCTTGCCGCTTAATCTGCTCGGCGACAATGAGAGGTGTATAAAGTTCAACTAGGTAGGGAATAAGGAAAAAACCCGCCAAGGTATAAATTAATAAAACCCCTCCGCCAGCCAGTAGCCAGGGTTTCTTTACCAGAGCGATAAGTCTTTTCATGGACGTTTGACCAAATGTTACAGCGTTTTCAACATCTAACAATTACTTGATAGCGAGTAGAACGCGCAAAGTATACACTTAAAAGAAAGGGGTAACTGTATATCATTTTTTAGTCTTATGTTAAAGATGAAAACGCTGCATAAAAGCCATGAACACAGCAACCCTCATTTTGTGCCAAGTCGTGAGAAATAGCCCTTCATTGATTGAAAAAATTACGCCGGGAGTGCAAGGCTTGCCTTGCCTGTACACCCCATCGCAAGGCAGGCCTTGCACTCCCGCATCACTTTTAATCGCACCCTCAGCCAACGGCAATTGCCGTTCTCTCCAACCGGTGCTATAGTGAACTCGTAGAATTCTTGCCGAGGAGGCCGTAGGCGCCGTTTGCTTTCACTGGCTGGTTGTTTCATGCTTGTTGCTGCATTCACGCTGCCCGGCCATTTACTAGCCGGGCCAGCCACACCCGCAGAGTCTTCCAATTCTGAGGTCAACGCGATGAGCACCGAATTTGCCGTCGATCTATATCGCAAGCTAGGCGAGGGGGGCGGCAACGTCTTCCTCTCGCCATGGAGCATCGATTTGGCCTTGACGATGACCTGGGCCGGTGCGCGCGGTGTCACTGCCGAGGAGATCGCCCAGACTTTGCGTCTACCCAGCGACCCGGATGTGTTAGCCAAACTCGGCCAGCTAACGGCCAAACTGAAGGCCGAAGCGGCCGACGGCGGATTCCAATTCAGGTCGGTCAACGCCCTCTGGGGCGCTACTCGTTATCCGTTTATGCCTGCATATATGGCCCAGATGGAGAACACCCTCGGTGTGCATCTGAGCGAACTGGATTTTGCTGCCGACCCGAGGGCAGCACGGCAAACCATCAATGCGTGGATCGCCGATCAGACGCACGACAAAATCAAGGGCCTGCTTGGTCCGGGCAATATCACTCCCGAAACGCGATTGGTGCTGACCAACGCCGTCTTCTTCAAGGCAGCCTGGGAGCACCCTTTCGAAAAAGACCGCACACAGAATGAAGCCTTTTTCGTTTCCGCTGATCAGAAGACTTCGATGCCCCTGATGTATCAGCAGCGGTCGTTCAGCTATGCCGAGGACAGCACCATGCAGGTGGTGGATCTGCCGTACCGCCACCATCTGCTGGCGATGCGCATCTTCTTGCCGACATCCCGAGACGGGCTGGACAAACTTGAATCGGACCTGTCGGCCCAGCGAATCAAAGCGCCAGGGGATGGGATGAGGCGGCAAATCCTCCAAGTCTGGTTGCCACGGTTCAAGCTGGAAAACAAGTACGACTTGGTCGAGACTTTATCTGCGCTGGGAATCAAGCGTGCTTTCAATCAAGCCGACTTTAGCGGAATCAGCACGGCGGCAGGGCTGTCCATCAGCGACGTGGTCCACCAGGCGTTTGTCGACACCAATGAGGAGGGTACGGAGGCGGCTGCGGCGACCGCCGTCGCAATGCGCGGGGGGGTTATGCTGCCGGAACCCGGCTCCAATATCTTCCGGGCAGATCACCCGTTCATATTTGCGATCATCCACCAGCCCACCGGTTCAATTCTCTTTATGGGTCGCGTTTCCAGACCACAGTGAGTTGGTGGTGATCGCCACCCAGCGCCAGGCAAATGAGGGACGCAATTGAGGCATCCCTTATTTGCTTTATCGCAGAGCTTGATAAAACGACCTGGTCCACGGGCTGCTCGATCACCCGACCGCAGTGTCGCGATCAATTCCTGCGCTAGTCAATGCCACCATGGATTTTCAGGAAGAACGGGATAAGCCGCAGACTGATGCACATTGGGCTAAATAAAGTTGTTTTTTTCCTTGACGCACCAAACGAATTCTGCTAAAAGGGCATCTGTGTGCGGGGTTCGCAACACAATTCATTCAATCGGAGATTATATCATGAGCAACATCCAGTTCAATGTCCCGATCCCGGCTGTGCCCGGGGAGATCCAGGTTTACAACACGACTCCGGCGGCCGCCCCGGTTGCGTTCATTAATCAGAAGCTTACGGCGGCGAATTTGCCTGCGGTGAAGCCGGAATCCGCATTGCTCGTCGCGCGCACGGCTAGGGCGGCAGGGGCAAATGATGAGGTGCATGCTGTGGTCAACGAGACCACCGGCGAGGCGCATCTGGTGCCAAGCCTGGCGAATTTGACCTTGGCGGCGATACCGCTCAGCCAGCAAAAGCTGCAATTGCCGACGGCTCAGGCCGCAGGTTTGGCCGCGCTGAGCGACGCGACGTTCATCATCAAGGATACCACCACGCTGCAGGCGGCCGGGGCGATCCAGTTGCTGGGCACGGTGTCTGGCGGCCCTGCCAACGCGGAGCCGAAGGTCATCCTCACCCTGGTGCCGGCCATTCGCCAAGCCGGTGGGCTGCGGGTTTACGGGACCGGCTCAAAGGCGATGATCGCGCTCGACAACAAGAACTCGGTCGTCGGTGCTTTGCGGCAGTGGCACAGTGCGGCACCGGGCCAGAAGATCAAACCGACGATCACCGTCGCGCAGGTGCAGGCTGAGATCGAACGCCAGCTTAAACCGAACGTGCCCGCCGACTCCAAGGCGATGGTAGATGTCGTGACGCACGCCTACTACGACGCACATGGCAGCTTCCTGCAGCCGGTCTACCGGTTCGAGGCTAACTTGGTGCGGAACAGCGATGGCAGGATCTTTGCTCGCATCGGGGGCTATATCCCGATGGGCAAGGCTCTCGAACCGATCCCGGATCTGACAACTCGGCCCGCCGGGGCGACTCCCGCCCTAGTTGCCGATGGCAAGCTGCCGGCAGTGCATCCGGTGGCGGAAATTGCCGGTGCCATCGGCGGTATAGCCATCGGCGGCGCCAAGCCGGTGGTTACCGTGGGCGAGTTCGTGAACCAGGATTGGCCCAATAACGGGGCCTATATAGACATGGCCAACAACTTCCTGTCGGGCCTCACCTCTGTTAACGGCCCCGTCACCTACTCGCGCACCCTGTGGTGGACCGCCTATTCGTGGCAGGTGAACAGCCCCAGCTCGAAGTATTATATGAACGCGGTCAACATCGCCTACACCGTGCCGCACGGCGACTGGCTATTGAACACCTGCTTAAGCAACTACGGCGACCTCTGGTATGTGAACAAGATCGGAGTAGGCGGCAATCCGGGCTTTGGCGCGGCGGCAGGCGGCAAGCTGTCGACGTGGGTGATCATGTCCTGCGAGGTAATTCCCTCGTTTTACGACTTACAGCACAAAGTTGGCGGCGACGGCAACGGCCAACATGCGTTCGACCCCTGGTGGGGCGTGTTCCAGGGCCTGCATAGCGTGGTTGGGTTCCGCACCGTGATGTGGTACCCGGACGATGCCACGAACTATTCCTTTGGGCAGCTCGCCGCTCAGGGTGTCGATGTTGTCTCGGCCTGGTTCCAGGCGGTGGCCGCACACCACGCCAATGAAGGAACCTACCTCGACCCCCACATCAACCAAACCGTGCATTATGATCGCGCCTCGGCAATCGTCGATGCTCGCAACCTTGGCCAGCCGATCTACAACGTGACGCCGCAGTCCAAGGCGACTCAGTTGTGGAGCTTTTGGATGAACAACTAAAACCCAGTCGCGCCGGATCGGCTGGAACGCCTCGTCCAGCCGTGGCCGCCCGGTCGGACTGTCTTTCGGGATGCCCCGCTTGCCCAGCCACCGATCCGCCCGCAGCCAGAGCGGTCGTTTCGATGGCGCCAGCAAAAACGCCGACCAACGGCTCCAGACAAATGTAGGCCGGAATAAGCCCGCTTGCTGGCGTTTCCAGCAAATAGTGGCGAAATGCTGGAATGGTCGCTGCACGACCTTACTCCGGCCTACGACTTTAGGTGATTCCTAGGAGAACATCCCATCAAAAATCTGATCTGCGGGAAAAAAAGATTCCACGAAAGGCACGAAAAACACGAACAAAAGCATGTCTTGTTCGTGCCTTTCGTGCCTTTCGTGTTTTTCGTGGACAATGCTTTTGGTAGTTCCGTAAATCGGGCAACATCTCCACCGTTGCCCCACAATCAAATGTAGTGCGCAACGTGTTGACGCAAAGAAACGCGCCCGACCACACTACAAGCTTCCTTGAGTCTTCAAAATGGTGCATGCATGGTTCAATACACCCAAAAATATTCATAGAACTTTACTTGGTATTTATAAAGCACTGTTCTTAAAATATAAAATATATTGGCATACAATATGCTTTTAAATTAGATAAGCACTTGGGGGTCTGTTAGGGAAGCGATAGAGCCGCCAATGCCTGAGGATGTCATCCTTCAGCGTGGGCAATTCCCTTAAGGTTTTTACTTAGTTAACAAAATTCAATGAGGTAGGCCATGAAATTCGTCGATAGGCTGTTTAACAACGCCGCAAATGACCCTGAGTTTCTTGAAGGTTTTTCCACTGCCGTTTTAACCGGTTTTATGACATTGCTCGTCATCATCATGTTTATCTAGTGATATTCTCGAACGGGCGGTAATTGAAATTACGCCGGGAGTGCAAGGCTTGCCTTGCCTCCACATGCCTTTGCAAGGCTAGCCCTTCCTCCATATGCCTTTGCAAGGCAAGCCTTGCACTCCAGCATCACCTTTAATTGCAAATGTAGACCCTATAACAACGACCTATAAAGCGGAGCGATGCGTGACATTAACCGCTATCATAGGCAGATCGCACCCAAAGCTTTGGAGCTTCAATGTCATTGTTTTTTGCTTACCTATCGGTGGTTGCCGCGCTGGTCTCTGGGCTGGCGGCCTTGGCCACCGACAAGCGGTCCGAACTTGACCGTTTAGCCACTTCGCTGTTGCGCCGATGGCCGAAGCTGCATTCTCGGGCGCAGTCCATCTTCTCTGCAACACATTACGCCGAATACCACCGCAACAGCCTCTTCATACTGCTGGGCGTGTCCGGCGTGAGTGCCGTGCTGGCTAGCGCAATGGCCTTGTTTAGCGGCACGGTGATAACCGACACTTTGCCTTTTGGCCTGCCTTGGCTACATTGGCATATCCGTTTCGATGCACTCTCCGCCTTTTTTTATCTGATAATTGGGCTGGCGTTGATCGCTGTCAGCCTATTCGGGCCGGGTTATGTGCGTGAGTTCGAACACGGCAAGCATTCGCTGTCCGTGTTGGGCTTTTTTACGGGCCTTTTCGTCGCGGGCATGGAACTGGTTTTGCTCGCTGATGATGCGTTTTTCTTCGTCATCGCTTGGGAGTTGATGTCAGTCTCCAGCTATTTTCTAGTGGCTTTCCAACACGAACAGGCCAGCAACCGTCGCGCCGCCTTTCTTTATCTGCTGATGGCCGTCATCGGTGCAATCTCCATCATTCTCGCCTATGGCGTTTTGGCGGGTTTCAGCGGGGGATTGACATTCGATCAATTCAGGTCGGTCAAACTGACCCCGGTTTGGGCCAGTGTCGCGTTTGTGCTGGCATTGATTGGATTTGGCATGAAGGCCGGGCTAGTGCCTTTCCATGCTTGGTTGCCAGAGGCCCATCCGGCGGCACCTTCCCACATCTCCGCACTGATGAGCGGGGTCATGTTGAAGGTCGCAGTCTATGGTTTCATCCGATTTACCTTCGACCTATTGGATGAAGTCTACTGGCAATGGGGGTTGGTCGCGCTTCTATTGGGCACGGCATCCGCCGTGCTGGGCATCCTCTACGCCATGCAGCAACAAAACCTGAAGCGGCTATTGGCTTATTCGTCCGTGGAAAACATTGGCATCATTTTTATCGCGCTAGGGCTGGCGCTGATTTTCTTTAGCAGCGGTCAAGCTCGTTTGGGCACGTTGGGAATCATTGCGGCGCTGATGCATTGTTTAAACCACGCCTTATTCAAAAGCCTATTATTCTTAGGGGCAGGGGCTATTTTGCACAACACCCATGAACAAAGCCTAGAGAACATGGGTGGTTTGATTCACCGTATGCCCAAACTCTCGGGCATCTTTCTGATCGGTTGCCTTAGCATCTCTGCCTTGCCCCCATTCAACGGTTTCGTATCGGAATGGTTGATTTTCCAGACTGCGCTACAAACCGGAAACCTTGATTCCGGCGTGATTCGCAGCCTGATCCCCACCGCCAGCGCTGTGCTGGCACTGACTTCGGCCCTTGCGGCAGGTTGTTTCGTGAATGTTTACGGGGTGGCGTTTTTGGGCCTGCCACGTTCCAAGCATGTCGCGTCGTGCCATGAGGTCAGCCATCAAGGCATGTTGGCAGGGCCGGCTTTCTTGGCGGTGTTTTGCGTATTATTCGGCGTTTTCCCAACGCCGCTGATCGAAACCTTGAATGTTGTCACCGGGCAACTGGTTGGCAGTACGCTGCCACAAGTGTCCGCGCTAGGCTGGTTGTGGGTGTCGCCAGTGGCAAAGGAAGTGGCTTCTTACTCGCCGTTCTTGGTCTTGCTTGGTATTTTGGTAACAGTCAGTGCTTGTTATCAGGTGTTTTATCTGCGTAGCGGTCGTTTGGAATCACGGCGGGCTGACACATGGGATTGCGGCTTCGGCGGACTGAATGCCCGTATGCAATACACCAGCACAGGGTTCGTCATGCCGTTTCGGCGCATTTTCCAGCCAGTTTTCGATGTTGATGAGCGCATTGAAGAGCAAAAATCCGGTCCAGATGGTTTCCATACTGAGCGACTTCGCTATCACTTGCACGTTTCCGATATCTCTTGGGGCTATGTCTACCAGCCAGTGGCCCGGTCTGTCCTCGGCTTGTCACGCTGGGTGAGCCGAATACAAACCGGCAATATACGGACTTACCTCGCGTATTCGTTCTTTACCCTGTTAATTTTGCTTTGGGGAATCAGTTGATGGCTTGGCTACTCGCGTTACTGCAAACCTTGTTGTTCATTGCCAGTGCGCCGATTTTGGCTGGCTGGCTTAAGAAGGTCAAATGCCGCCTGCAAAATCGGCGGGCACCTTCGTTGTTCCAGCCTTATCGGGATCTGCGCAAGTTGTGGCGCAAAGAACCTGTTGTAGCCCACTCGGCATCTTGGATTTTCAAGGCCACACCGTACATTGTGTTGTCTACCACTGTGCTGACCGCGTCCATTATTCCGTTGATTGCAGTCAACCTGCCGACGGCGAAAATCGCCGACGTAGTGGTTCTGATCGGGTTTTTTGCGCTGGGCCGGTTTTTTCTGGCACTGGCGGGTATGGATATTGGCACAGCCTTCGGTGGCATGGGTTCGTCGCGGGAAATGATGGTGTCTTCATTGGCTGAACCTGCGATGCTGATGGCTGTGTTCACCTTGGCGATGAGCGCATCCACAACGAACCTATCGGAGGCGATGAAATATGTGCTAGATACAGGGTTGGTGCTGCGACCCTCGTTCGTATTCGCCATGCTGGGCCTGATGCTGGTGGCCGTGGCGGAAACTGGACGTATTCCAGTGGACAATCCGACTACCCACTTGGAATTGACGATGATTCATGAGGCTATGATCTTGGAATATAGTGGTCGACACCTCGGATTGATTGAATGGGCCAGCCAGATAAAACTGATGATCTATGGGGTACTCATCGTCAACATCTTCATTCCTTGGGGCATCGCGCAGGATTTCAGCTTGCGTTCCCTAGGGATAGGTGCATTGTCATTGGGCCTCAAACTGATAGGGCTCACCGTATTACTGGGTCTTTCGGAAGTGATACTTGCAAAAATGCGGGTGTTCAGGGTCCAGGAATACCTCAGCTTTGCCTATTTGCTGACCTTGTTAGGCATGTTGAGCCACATTATCTTGGAGATACAACACTGATGGAAATCACTCAATTAAGCCACTATCAGCAGGCGATTTTATTGCTTGCGGCACTGATTGCGCTGACCTCTTTTTTAATGCTGGGACAGTCGCGGTTATTGCGTCTGGTATTCATCTTTGCGGTGCAGGGCATATTGCTGTCAATCACCACCGCGTTGGCGGCCGATGTGCTGGATTCTCCCCACCTGTATATTTCGGCGTTGCTGACGCTGAGTTTAAAGGGCATCTTTATCCCCATTATGTTGCAACGCTTGGTGATTAACATGGGTTTACATAGGGACATGGAAACCCTAAAGAACCCTGCGCGGATAATGATGGCCGGGACGGGTTTGATGGTGTTCAGTTATTATGTCTGCCTACCCATCATCAAACTTTCGCCATTGATTACTTTGAATACTATCGCCATTAGCATGGCTGTGGTGTTATTAGGCATGTTGTTAATGATTACCCGAAGGCAGGCCGTGGCCCATGTGGTGGGTTTCATGTCGATTGAAAACGGACTGTTTTTTGCGGCCGTGGTGTCCACTTATGGCATGCCGATGGTGGTCGAACTCGGCATCGCCTTTGACGTGTTGGTGGCGGCGGTGTTGTTTGGAGTGTTTTTCTTCCACATCCGTTCTAGCATTGATTCCTTGGATGTTGACCAATTGAACCGTCTGAGCGAGGTGGAGAAATGATCGCAGCTTACCTGCTACTACTCATTCCTGTAGTCGGGATGGCGGTTTTGTCATGGGTCAACGATAGCCATTTGGCGGGCCGGATCAACATGCGGTTCAATGGCTTGGCCTTGCTGGCTTCGCTATGGTTGGCGGTCGATGTGTTGTTGGAAGGGCCGATTTTGTCCAACAGCCAGATGCTTTATATTGACTCCTTCAATGTCTATCTGATCGCCCTGACTGCTTTCGTGGGTCTGACCACGTCGATTTTTTCCGGCCCGTACATGGCCCACGAACAAGAATTGGGCAAGGTCGGCAAAAAAAGGCTGCGCCTTTATTACACGATGTATCAAGGCTTCATGTTGGCGATGTATTTGGTTTTGACCACCAATAACATGGGCGTGATGTGGGTTGCCATGGAGGGGGCGACACTAGCCACCGTGCTATTGGTCAGTCTTTACCGCACTCCGGAATCGGTCGAAGCGGCGTGGAAATATTTCATTCTCTGCGGCGTTGGAATAGCCCAGGCATTATTTGGCACGGTATTGCTATATTTTGCCGCCGAACAGGTGCATGGAATCCAAGACAATGCGCTGCTGTGGACAGTATTGCATGAACATGCGAGCGCACTTAACCCCGGCGTGATGAGTATCGCTTTCGTGTTTTTGTTGGTTGGCTACGGCACTAAGATCGGGCTGGTCCCCTTGCATAATTGGTTGCCGGATGCCCATTCGGAAGGCCCGACCCCGATGTCGGCCATCCTGTCAGGCTTACTGCTTAATGATGCCCTCTATGCCGTGGTTCGCTGCAAGATGCTGGTGGATGGTTCACTGGGAAACCATGAGGCTGGTAATTTGATGATGGGTTTCGGGATGCTGTCTTTCTTAGTAGCCGTGCTGTTTTTGCATAGGCAGACTGACATCAAGCGGTTGTTTAGTTACTCGTCCATCGAGCATATGGGGCTGATGACTTTTGCCTTCGGCATAGGTAGCCCATGGGCCACGTTCGCCGCGCTGTTTCATATGACCACCCACTCACTGACCAAGTCGGCGATTTTTGTCACTGTGGGTTATGCCTCCCAGTTGGCCAAAACCCAGCGGATTGAGAAAATCCGCGGACTCCTCCATACCCAGCCCGCCATTGGCTGGGGGTTATTGATAGGCACGGTTGCCATTGCCGGTTTTCCGCCGTTTGGGGTATTTGCAAGCGAGTTCTTGGTGCTTATTGCCACCATGCATGATTATCCTTGGCTGACACCCCTGTTGTTGCTCGGCATAGGCATAGCCTTTGCCGGACTGTTCCGCAAAATACAGCCGATGGTTTTCGGGGACATTCCCAAAGGGCAATTGCCCATCCGTGCCAATATGTTGCCAGTCATGATTCATCTCGGAATCGTGCTATTACTGGGGCTTTCCATCCCTGTTTTTCTGGGTAATTGGTTTAATCAGGCAACCCATCTTATCTCGGGGAAATTCCCATTATGAACGAGACTAACGAACTAGCCCATGACGTGGCATTAAGCATGGAACCTGCTGCGCATTTTCACTTGGAACTTTCCAACCGTGGGGTTGAGTTCCAAGCCATAAGCCCAAGCCCGTTGTTGCCCACACAATTTCTGGAAGTCGCCAAACCCGGCGATTGGGGTAAGGTGGCATCTGTTGCAAAAGACCAAGCTTGGCGTTGGGTGGCCGGCTGGGCGGAGGATGAAGGGAACTTGTTTTCCGTTAGCGTCTGCCTTGAATTGCAAGGCACTTATTTAGTGCTGCGAACCCGGACTGACGGCGGAAACCCCTTTCTTCCCTCACACGCGCCTTATTTTGTTTCGGCAAACCGTCCTGAACGGCATATGCGCGATATGTTCGGCATCAAGTTTACCGGTCATCCCGACCCGCGCCGCTGGACCCGTCATCAAGCTTGGGACAGCGAAACCTATCCCTTGCGTCATGCTTTTCCCAAGGAAGGCCAGTCACCAGGGCAAACCCCTCCCGACAAGGACTATCCTTTTTTCAAAGTCGAGGGCCATGGCGTTTTTGAAATCCCTGTGGGTCCGGTGCATGCGGGGATCATTGAACCGGGGCATTTCCGTTTTCATGCGGTGGGGGAAACCCTGCTGAACTTGGAGGAACGGCTGTGCTATGTACATAAAGGCATAGAAAAAATAGCCGAAGGCAGGACTGCGGAAAGTTTGGCGCGTCTGGCCGGCAGAGTCTCTGGCGATACCACGGTGGGGCATGCCTTCGCCGCCTGTTTGGCGATGGAACGTGCCGCCGGTTTGGAGGTTCCACTCCGGGCCTCATTCATACGCGGTTTGTTGGTCGAACTGGAAAGGGTCATCAACCACCTGTGGGACATGGCCGCGATTTGCAACGATGTTGCTTTTGCCTTCGCCTATTATCAATTTGGTCGTCTGCGTGAACTATGGCTGCGTGATAATCAAGCCCTATTCGGGCATAGGCTGCTGATGGACAGGATCGTACCGGGCGGTGTCAATGTCGATGTCACCCTTGAGTCGTCCGAGCGGATCACTAAATCCATCAAGTTCTTGCGTCGGGAATTAAGCGAACTAGTCACGATTCACGACCAAAATTCCTCACTTGAAGACCGCCTCGTTGCCGCCGGCCACTTACGGGTGGAAGATGCCCAAACATTAGGTGCCCTTGGGTTTGTCGGGCGGTCTAGCGGACAGTCTTTTGACGTGCGCAAAGACGCGCCCTATTCGCCTTATGACCAATTGGAGGTGACAGTGCCTGTCGAAAACCAAGGCGATGTGGCTTCCCGTTTCTGGGTTCGCTACAAGGAACTGTGGGTGGCTTTGAAGCTGATAGAACAGTTGCTGGAAAAAATGCCGGATGGTGAAATAGCCACGCCTTGGGTGAGTCCTCCACCGGATGCCGAAGGCTTGGGGCTTGTGGAAGGCTGGCGCGGGGAAATCCTTAGCTACGTCCGTTTTGGCGAGGATGGCAAAATTAGCCGTTATTACCCGCGAGACCCCAGCATTGTCAACTGGCCTGCCTTGGAGAAACTAGTCCTCGGCAATATCGTCCCCGATTTTCCAGTATGCAACAAATCGGTGAATGGCTCCTACTCGGGCAACGACTTATAAAGGTAACGTCATGTTTGGCATCTATCGAAAAATCCTAACCACTGGCGTGTTGACGGAAAAATTTGCCAGGAAAAAACGGGCAACGCAACAGGTCGCCCTTGAAAGCCGGGAAACCGGGATTGATGAGCTTGGCAAGAAATTGCAAGCCACGATTGATAAGCGCTTTGCCGGCAGTCTGCACATCCGCCAAGTGGATGCCGGCTCCTGCAACGGTTGCGAGTTGGAAATCCACGCCCTCAACAACGTCTATTATGACATTGAGCGTTTCGGTGTGCATTTCGTCGCTTCGCCCCGGCATGCCGATGTGTTGTTGGTCACTGGACCAGTTTCCCGGAATATGGAAGCGGCCCTGCGGCGCACTTACGAAGCGACCGCCAACCCTAAATGGGTCATCGCTGTGGGCGATTGCGGGGCTTGTGGCGGCGAGTTCGGCGTTTCCTATGCCAGTTGCGGCGCAGTTGCCAACGTGATCCCGGTCGATGCGGTGGTCCCCGGATGCCCACCGACCCCACTTGATCTGATGCGGGGGATTTTGGACTTGTTTTCTTGCTGAATTATCCTCCCGGACTTGTGTATAACGATGAGCGTCGGAGCTTTGGAGCCAGCCAAACTTCTTTCGGGAAGTTGTTTTTCACCAAATCCTAAGCCGTTGAATATTTGTCTTATCTGAGGGATTGAGTCTTTTACGTTGCGTCGTTGCGTCGTTGCGTCGTTGCGCCGTTGCGTGAAACTTTCTTTTTGCTTCCTCGCCATACTGTTTGACCGTGCCGTTGAGAAAAGATTTTTTTGACTCACGCAACGGCGCAACGTTAAGAGCCATACATCGATTTGCCTGTTCGGAAATCGCCTTGGTGGTCACGTATTTGCTGCATCAATGTAAGGTTTCCGATAAAGTCTTTTTTTTGTTATACCATAATGCTAATCAATTCTTTCCTGTAAGAAAAAAATTCGGATATATTTGTACCATGCCGAGGCGAAATTTTATTTGCCTTTTGGCATAGGGCAATGACGAGTCGCCGCACTCCATAGAATTGATATAGACTGGGATAACACAACATGCAAAGCGTTCAAGACATTGTACGCCTCGCCAACGAGGCAAGAAAACGAATCAAAGAAATTTCACCAGACGAGTCCTTCGCACTGGTCGGCTCTGGAGCCATACTGATAGATGTGCGCGAAGAAAAGGAATTCAAAGCAGGCAGCATAGCCGGCGCAATACACATCAGCCGCAGCCAGCTTGCAAGCCATATTAATGCTGCCGTGCCCGACAAGTCTACGCCTATCGTCTGCTTCTGTGCCGTTGGCCATCGCTCCGCCATTGCCGCAGACACTTTGCAGCAACTGGGTTATCGGAACGTCACGTCAATGGCAGGGGGATTGAAGTCCTACTTGGTGAGTTCATCCGACCGCAAAAGTGCTTAACTACAACGGGGACACCCTTCGCCGCGATCTGGTGGCCGGTGCGACAGTCGCTGCGATTGCCATTCCGCAGGCAATGGCCTATGCGCTGATTGCCGGTGTCGATCCCCGGTTCGGTCTTTACTCTGCCATCGTGGTGACGGTAATTGCCTCCGTCCTGGGTTCATCTTCCCATCTGATCAATGGGCCGACCAACGCTATTTCGCTGCTAGTTTTCGGTGCGCTGGTCGGGTTTGATGAGCGTTTCGCCACTTATCAGGCGATGTTTTTGTTGGCGATCCTAGTTGGCATCATCCAAATATTGATAGCGGTCTTCAAACTTGGCGACCTGACGCGGTATGTCTCCGAATCGGTCATCCTAGGGTTCATGGCGGGTGCCGGTGTGTTGGTGGCGGTTGGACAGGTCGGCAATTTCCTAGGTGCGGCCAAAAAGGGAACCGGTGACCAGTCAGTGCTAGTGCAATTGTGGGAAACGCTTACCCACGGTGGGCCGTTCAATCCGCGTGCCATCGGCCTAGGTGTGGGGACCATTGTATTGGTGTTGCTACTGCGACAATTAATCAACCGGCACAAACTACCGCAGATGGACATGCTGTTGGCATTGATTGCCGCCTCCTTAGTGGCCGCATTCTTCAATTGGTCGATACCGGGTGCGGATGGCAAGACAGTGATATCGGTGGTTGGCAAGGTTCCCGCCGCATTACCGTCGTTCCACATTCCAGAAATTAACGTCGAATGGTTGGCAAAACTGTTTAACGGTGCCATCGCAATTTCCTTGCTTGGGTTGCTGGAAGCCCTTGCCGTCGCGAAATCCATCGCCACTTACACGCGCCAGCCTCTCGACTACAATCGCCAGTGCCTAGCCGAGGGTGTGGCCAATCTCGGCGGCGGCTTTTTCCAGTGCTTGCCGGGCTCCGGTTCGCTGACACGTTCGTCGATTAATTACCAAGCCGGGGGCATTACCCGAATGTCCGGCATCTACTCGGGGATAATCGTCGCTATTGTGGTGCTTATGTTCGGGCCTTACGCCTGTTTCATTCCCAAATCCGCACTGGCTGGTCTGCTTTTCATCACTGCGGCCCGGTTGATTGACTGGAAACGGCTGGCTTATGCGCTGCGGGCATCACACTTCGATGCGGCATTGGTCCTGGTGACGGCTTTTTCGGCAATCTTCATCAGCGTCGATGAATCCATCCTTATCGGTGTGGGCCTTTCGATCATACTGTTTGTTCCCCGCGCCTCCAAGTTGACGGTCAGGGAGCTTATTGTCACGCCCGAGCGGGTTGTCCGCGAGCGTCTGCCGCAAGACCCCCCGGCGAATTCAGTATTGATTTACGATCTAGAAGGCGAACTATTCTTCGGCGCAGCCCCGGAGTTGGACCGTTACTTGGATAATTTCAAGGATAATTTGGTTAATTCAGGCATTCGCTGCATCGTGTTACGTTTGCGGCGTACCCGCAACCCGGACATGGTGGCAATCGAGCATTTGGAACGCTTTTTGCATGATACCGAAAAGCTCGGTGTCATGGTCATTTTGGCAGGTGTCCGCCCCGATCTGGCGAAGATACTGGACAACGCCCACTTTCCAAGTTGGCTACCCGCCGACCGAGTCTTTCCAGAACAAAATGAACAATACTCTGCCACCCTTGATGCAGTGCGCTATGCTTACAAGCTGCTAGGCCAAAATGGTGTGGAAACTACACACGGTCAAGACGCTGAGGAAGAATTTTATTATATGATTTAGTATTTAAGAACCGACATACTCGTTTAGAATTTCTTTTTCAGCTTCTAGCCAATCCTGTTCCTCATAACCCGGTGCAAATCCTCTTTTTAAGGCTTTTTCGTAGGCAGCTATGGCGATTAACTGCTGAATTTCTTCTTCGGTGTAGAGTTGCCCGGTTGGCGGTGAAGATTCGTCGGATTTAGCTGTCTCGGCAATTTCCAGCCCTAATTCCTCACTGTCTAACGGAAGTTCGGGGGTTAAAACGGGTTCATTTACAGCTTGCTTTGGTTTTGCTTGAGTGGTCATGATGTTTCCTGTTTGATTCAAATTACATCTTTCTTAGGTGGGTTTGATGGTGTTGACTCATAGTTGTCCGTTGAGTTTAGCAATCATTCCATCTGGCTGTACTGGCTTAGGATGGGCTGGTACGACCTCGCGACCACCCTGGCCTTGATTGCTTCGCGCATCGTTGCATATTGCCTTCAGGTCATTGTTAAAACGCTTGGCGTATTCCTCGCGAACTTTGTGAATGTCGTCGATAATGGTATCAGTAGCCATCTTGTCATGCCTTTATCGGGCTTCATCACTCATATTCTCTCCTTTGCTTTAGTCAACATACGCGATTGATGGGTTTCGCAAGCTCAGCCCATCTACGGATCTTCACCTTTATGTGCAGCCCGTGGTAGTCATTTCTGCTGTAGATCCTGGCTGATTGCCAGAGGGAAATCCCCTTGTGCAGTGTTTTCTAAAGAGAATGTTTGATTTCCAATAATCTCATCGACTTTCTCAGGCGTTAGTCCTGCCAAGAGCAATTGCTGGCGTAAATTAGCAATTCGACGCTCAAAAGCCTCTCTTGCTTGGGCAATACCATCAACGATGAACTGCGCGTTGAAATCGTCAGCCAAATCGTAAAATTGAACGTTCGATACACATTTCTCGAACCAAGAAAATCTGATCGCAATTTCTTGGAGTGCAAGAGTGCCATGCGCTTGACGAATACCAACTTCGCTCAAGTATACAGTGCCTTGAATGTTGTTGAATCTGTGCTTGGAAAGAACTCGCCGGATATCGGCATAAGCGTTTTGCCAACTTGGGTTGTGATAGTGTTTTTCAAGACACTTTGTATCAAGATCAAAAACAATTAGACAACGATCCATAGACATTCCTTATTCACTATATTTGACGTAGCCATGATTGGCGGGGGGTTAAAGCATTCTATTACGCACATCTCTTTACCACATGTGATTTTGCGAACAAAACCAGCATTGATTTCTCCTGAAACGCCCGAGTTGAGGGGCGCGGGCGGACGGACTCCCAGAAAACAGGTTAAAGCATAACCCCGCGTCCCCTCGAATGCCGGGTTAGGCTCTTGGCTCTTGATCTTGCTTTTGATCTTATTACCATTCGGCGCAATACGCGGAGTACCGCTATTGCGCCCGCGCTGTTTGTTCTGTCATTGCCAATCACACCTAACGTAGAAGTAACGGATGCTGCGCGGCTTTATCGCGTAGCGTCCCTGTTGACTGCTGGATTGGGCTCTGCCAAGGACTTGATGATAATTAAGTTCTTTGCCCCAAAAGAGCCAGAGAGCGTTTGCCCTTCTTCTGGCTCCAGCACACCTAGCAGTTCTTGCGCAAGTTCTGATGATCTATCTTTGTAGAAAAATGCGAACGAGCCGATAGACGGGAGTAATGCATTTTATAATAGGTCCGAGGGCGGGTTAAACGCCCCAGCACCCGAAATAGTTGGTCGCGTTGAGAGCAAGAACCACTGTTCGAGATTTGCGGAGAATGATCTTCCGAAAACACAGTTCAGTGTTGCCCTTTCAGATTTGGCTTGCAGATAGGTTAGTCGTACATGGCGAGAAATTTGCGAGTAAGTGACTATCATAAGATCACTTAACTCACAACGAGCCTGTGTTCGCGCGTAGGAGCCATTACCCGCAAACTTAACCTGATGTGAGGTTCCGTGGTATTCCTCAATTTGAAACTGACCGCTCAATTCCACCAAGGCTGAGTGCAATGCCTGAAATAGTGGAATTTCGTTATGGGAGAAACCGTGCGTTAGTGATCGGAATCTGACATCAAATTTACTGGCGAAGGCAATTGCTGGATCAACCATCATGTCTCCATATAGGTAAAGCCCAATTAAATTAAATACCCCAACAGGCATCTTTGTTTGCACCTACATGGGTTTATAATTCAAACATTATGCCCCCATTCCCTTGTTTGTCAATGCCGTCTTTTTCTCGCATGAATCGTCTGCTTGAGTTCGGTTTATTGCTGCCTGCTCCACAACCGCATCAACGTATACCTTGCCAACTCTATTGCCTATCCCCGATTTTTTTGCCATGCTAGAACAACATAAACGCAACAACCCATAGAAATCGGAGAAAACACATGCCAGACAGCCTGACTTTGCACTGCATCGCCAAGCGCCATTCCGGTTACTGGTCGGCCCGCTGCCTGGATTTCACCCTTTACGCGGTCGGCGAAACCTTTGACGAAGCCAAAGCCAAGCTTGACGCACAAATCATGGAGTACCTGTATGATGCAATTGATGGGGAAGACAGGGAGTTTGCCCCGCAACTGCTACTCCGGCGCGCCCCGCTGCGTGACTGGGTTGAATATTACGCCATCTTTGCCATGACCCGCTTCAAGTGGCTGAGTCGCATCGCCTATCCAAAACTGATCGACCTGGCATTGCCGCCGCCGCCCTATCGCCACGCATGAGCAGGCATCACCCGCCGCTGACTTGCGCCCAAGTCAAGGCCATTTTGAAGGTGCTTGGTTTTGAGCCAAGACCGCAAAAAGGCACGTCCCACGAACATTGGGTGAAACGGCAGGGTGGGCAATTATTCAAAGTGACGGTGGATTGCCCAAAACAACCGTTCGGCCAAGACCTGATACGCTACATGGCCCGTCAAGCTGGGGTCAGCGTGAAAGATTTCTACGCCGCGCTGTCTTAGCCTGATGCCGTGGCTTTGCACAAAACGATAACGACGAATTTTCCGGTTTCGCTGGACTTGTGTATAACGATGAGCGGAGACCATGGGAACGATGAAAAGGTATTTTAATTTTACAACCGAGAGGTGTTAATTACAGCGTTTTCATTTTCTAGTGTAACTAAAAATGACAGATTTTCAAGCAAGTCTTTGATTTAACATGATACCTTGGGTAAGCCTGCCTGCTATCAAGTAATTATTTGATGTTGAAAACGCTGATTATGAAACTCCCTCCCAACCCTGACTTCCGGGACGACCTTCTGGCGGATCAGAAAATCCCCAAAAGGTTCATCCTTTAACCGTTCCTTCCCATACCGCTCTATCAGCGGGGTGAGTTCACTGACAATCTCGTCTTCGGTCAGGCTTTCTTTATATAGCTTGTTCAAGCGCTCACCGGTGAATCCTGCCCCTAAATACAGGTTGTAGCGGCCTGGGGATTTTCCCACCAAGGCAATTTCGCCTAGATAAGGCCGGGCGCAGCCATTGGGGCAACCGGTCACCCGAAGATGGATCGTTTGTTTTTCCAAGTCCGCTTCTTTCAATAGGGGTTCCATGCGATCCAGTAGCCCCGGCAAGAATCGTTCACTTTCCGCCATTGCCAAACCGCAAGTGGGAAAAGCCACGCATGAAATAGCGTGAAGCCTAAGTGCCGTCCAATTGTCTGGGACGGGAATTCGATATTCTTTCAGCAAAGCTTGAATTTTGGGTCTATTGGCTTTGCTGACGTTGGCGATGATTAAATTTTGGCTGGCAGTCAGTCGGAAATCGCCATCGTGGATTTTGGCGATCTTGCGCAAGCCAGTCAGCCAAGCGGTTTCTTCTGTGTCCTTGATCCTTCCCGACAGGATGCACAGGGTCAAATGCCAGCGCCCTTGTTTGTCCTTCACCCAACCGACGCGGTCGCCGCTTTCGGTGAAGGCGTAGGGGCGGGGCGGAGCCAATTCAAATCCTAATCGCACTGTCAGTTCATCTTTGAACCATTCCGTACCCCGATCATCTAGGGTGTATTTGAAGCGGGCGTGTTTGCGGTTGCTGCGATCGCCAAAATCGCGTTGAATGCCAATGATCTGCTCCGTCACTGCCAACACTTGTTCCGGCAGGCAGAAGCCGATGACTTCGCCTAGGCGGGGATAAGTGGTTTTGTCGCCGTGGGTCATGCCCATGCCGCCGCCGACGGACACATTGAAGCCTGTGAGTTGGTCTTTTTCCACAATGGCAATCAGCCCCAAATCTTGGGCTAACACGTCTATGTCGTTGAAGGGTGGAACCGCCACGCCGATTTTGAACTTGCGCGGTAAGAACGTCTTGCCGTAAAAAGGTTCCTCCTCCTGCGGGGAACCGGCGACTTGTTTTTCATCCAGCCAAATTTCGTAATAGGCCCGAGTATTTGGCAAAAACTTATCGCTTA